>JBOFIL010000519.1:0-16784 GCA_051650165.1 Allobosea sp. | reverse complement strand
ATGTCTGGGTGCTGACCGACGACATGTATGAGCACCTCACCTATGGCGATTTCAAATTCGTCACGCCCGCTGAGGTGGAGCCGAACCTGTATGAGCGCACGCTCACCATGAATGGCGTGTCGAAGGCCTATGCCATGACCGGCTGGCGCATTGGTTACGCTGCCGGGCCGCAACATCTGATCAACGCCATGGACATGGTGCAGGGCCAGCAGACCTCTGGCACATCCGCCATCTCGCAATGGGCGGCAGTCGAGGCGCTGAATGG
Organism: Allobosea sp.; assembly: GCA_051650165.1. GTDB lineage: Bacteria > Pseudomonadota > Alphaproteobacteria > Rhizobiales > Beijerinckiaceae > Allobosea. The sequence continues at coordinate 16,519 of JBOFIL010000519.1, read as the reverse complement.
CACGCAGGCGCATCTGCCGGTGTTCCGCAAGGCGTTCGAGCGCCGGCGCGATCTCGTGGTCTCGATGCTCAACCAGACGCGCGGCCTGCAATGCCCGCTGCCGGAAGGCGCTTTCTATGTCTATCCCTCCTGCAAGGAGCTGATCGGCAAGACAACCGCTTCAGGCAAGGTGATCGAGACCGATGAGGATTTCGTCATGGAGCTGCTGGCCTCCGAGGGCGTTGCCGCCGTGCATGGCTCAAGCTTCGGGCTCGGGCCGAACTTCCGCATCTCCTACGCGACTTCAGACGAGAAGCTGGAAGAGGCCTGCCGGCGCATCCAGAGGTTCTGTGCGGAATTGAGGTGAGGGGGCGCACTTTCTGCTGTCATCCCGGGCGAAGCAAAGCTGAGACCCGGGATCCAGCTTTACTGCCCAAGTTCCAAAGCTGGATCCCGGCTTTCCGCTGCGCTCCAGCCGGGATGACGAGAAGGGCTTGCGCCACCACCCCAAATCAGCCCAGATCAGGCGTCATGACCTCGCCATGCGCAATATGCCGTCATCACCCATGCTGATCCGTTCAATATCCTTTTTGGCCTTGCCATTCCTTGCTCTTGCCATGAGCGCAGCGCCTGCCTCGGCGCAGGGTATTGCTTATGCCAATCGCGCCGCTTGCGAGCAGGCGGACAAGCTCACCTCCGAGCAGTGCGGCTTTGCCTTTGCCAATGCGCGGGCCGAATTCGAGGAGAAGGCCCCGCGTTATCGCGGCCGGGCTGATTGTGTGCGTGCGCACAAGGCCTGTTCAGCCCAGCTGGCCGGCATTGGCGGCATGGCCGGGGCAGGGCGCGAGGCAGCGATCTATGTGCCGCGTTTTGAGGGCGTGAGCATCACCGAGAGGAACGGCCAGCCATCCGGCGTCATGCCAAAGGCAGGCGCGGCGGCTTCGCGCTTCAAGGCGCGGCCTCTTGATCGCGCCGACGACAAGGTGGATGGCCGCATCGCTGTGGTGCCGGATTCATCTGCGCGGCGCAGCAGCGGTCGGCGCTATGGCAATGATCCGCAATCGAGTGGGCCCTATGTGCGGCGCGGCGAGCGCGACGACACCATCAAGATGGATTTGCCTGTGCGTGATCCGCGCGACCCGAATGCCACGGGGCTCTTCGTCGACAAGGAGGGCGTCGAGTGGTATCGCCCGGCAAGACGGCGCTAGGAATCGGGTCTCGAACCCGCTTTCCTGCCCGCATGCGGACGTGGCGAAACTGGTAGACGCAAGAGACTTAAAATCTCTCGGGGGCAACCCCGTGCGGGTTCGACCCCCGCCGTCCGCACCACCTCAGGCCTTGTGAACAGGCCCAAGCAATGCATCCAGGCAGCGCGCCAACCCCTTCTGCCAGGGCGGCAGGTCAAGGCCATGGATGTGGGCAAGCTTGCTCCCATCGAGCCGTGAATTGGCAGGCCGGCGCGCGGGTGTGGGATAATCGGCGGTCGTGATCGGGATCACCGGCACATGCGCATGGCCGCGCGCTTGCGCTCCAGCCATCACTGCTTCGGCAAGGCCGGCCCATGTTGTTTCGCCAGAATTGGTGATGTGAAAGGTGCCACAGGCATCATCGCTGGCTTTTGCAGAGGCGATGCGCGGCAGCATCGCGGCTATGGCATCGGCAATATCACCCGCAAAGCTCGGACAACCCCGCTGGTCCGCCACAACGCGCAATTCCGGTCGCTCATTCGCCAGCCGCATCATTGTCTTGACGAAATTATTGCCATGCGGGCTGCAAACCCATGATGTGCGCAAGATGACATGGCGCGGGCAGGCGGCGCGCACGGCCTCCTCGCCGGCGAGCTTGCTAGCACCATAGACGCCAAGCGGGGCTGTGGGATCAGTTTCGACATATGGCGTTGGCTTTGCGCCATCGAAGACATAATCGGTCGAGAGATGCACCAGCGCCGCGCCCGCCGCATGGCTCGCTTCGGCTATGGCGCGCGCGCCGTCGCGATTGATGGCGAAGGCCTGGTCTGGCTCGGATTCCGCCTTGTCCACGGCGGTATAGGCGGCAGGATTGAGGATGATGTCTGGCGCGAACGCACGAATGGCAGGCGTGATGCCAACTGGCACGGCAAGATCAATGTCCGGGCGTGCCAGCACCTTGAGCGCGATGCCGGGCTCCGCCGCGAGCCGCAACCGCAGAGCAGTCGCGATCTGCCCCCCGGAGCCGATCAGGGCCACACGCAATGTCATGAAGTTATCTTGGTCATGGCTTCGCCTTGCCGGGTGTGCCTACTAGCCCCAGCCGCTCGCCGGCATAGACGCCGCTGCGCAGCGGCTGCCACCAGCCCTGGTTGGCGAGATACCAGGCAACGGTTTTGCGCAAGCCACTCTCGAAGCTCTCGCGCGCGCGCCAGCCCAGTTCGCGCTCGATTTTCACGGGGTCGATGGCATAGCGCCGGTCATGGCCGGGTCGGTCCGTCACAAAACTGATCAGGCTGCGGCGCGGCTTGGGCAAAGCAGGGGCCAGCTCATCCAGCAGATCACAGACGGCCTCGACCACACCGATATTGCTGCGCGGCGCGCGCCCGCCGATCAGATATGTCTCGCCAGGCCGACCCTTGGTGAGCGTCAGCGCCAGCGCGCGGGCGTGATCCTCGACATGCAGCCAGTCGCGCTCATTGAGGCCATCGCCATAGACCGGCAGCGGCTTGCCTTCGAGTGCATTGAGGATGATGAGCGGGATCAGCTTTTCCGGGAAATGCCGTGGCCCGTAATTGTTCGAGCAGTTCGTCACCAGCACCGGCAGGCCGTAGGTGTGTGCCCAAGCCCGCGCCAGATGGTCCGAGGCGGCCTTGCTTGCCGAGTAGGGCGAGCGCGGATCATAGGGGCTTGCCTCGGTGAAGAAGCCGCCGGGTTCGAGGCTGCCGAACACCTCATCGGTCGAGACATGCAGGAAACGGAACTGGCTTTTCGCCACTGTTTCCAGCCCCTGCCAATAGCCACGCGTGGCCTCCAGCAATGTGTGCGTGCCGGTGATGTTGGTGGAAATGAAGTCTGCAGAGGCCGTGATTGAGCGGTCAACATGGCTCTCTGCCGCCAGATGCATCACGGCGTCCGGGCGCTCAGCAGCAAACAGCCCATCCAGAAGCGCCCGGTCGCAGATGTCGCCATGCCCGAAGCGATAATGGGGGTGGCCCTCAAGCGCTGCCAGCGAGGCAGGATTAGCCGCATAGGTCAGCTTGTCGAGGTTGATCACATGGTGGCCAAGCTCCTGCACCAGATGCAGGCAAAGCGCTGATCCGATAAAGCCTGAGCCACCTGTGACAAGAATTTTCAACGCTGCTTCCGCCTCATCTTTCGCGCCAAATCACTGAACCATGTCACGCAAACGGGGTTTGCACATCACGCAAGCGCGGCAAAGCTGCATCCTTGGCTGAGAGCACAGCCTGTTGTGCGCTCACCGGCCAGTCGATGCCAAGATCGGGATCATTCCACGCCACGCCGAAATCCGCTTGCGGGGCATAATCATGCGAGACCTTGTAGATAACTTCCGTATCCGCTTCCAGCGTGCAGAAACCATGGGCAAAGCCGATGGGCACGAGCAGCTGGTGCCAGTTGTCGCTTGAAAGCTCAGCCGCGACCCATTTGCCGAATGTGGGCGATGAGCGACGCAGATCGACTGCCACATCGAGGATGCGGCCCTTGATGACGCGCACCAGCTTGTCCTGCGCAAATGGCGGTGCCTGAAAATGCAGGCCGCGTACTGTGCCAATCGCGGCAGAGAGCGAATGATTGTCCTGCACGAAATCGATCGCGATGCCGGCTTCTGTGAAGCTCCTTCTGCTCCATGTTTCGGAGAAAAACCCGCGATGATCGCCGAATTTGCGCGGCTTGATGAGGCGGACATCGGGGATGGAAAGCGGGATGACTTCGATTGACATCAGTGTCCCGCTCAGCCAGTGCCCGGGCTGGATGGTCGCCAGCCATAGATCCATTCCTGCCGGCGCATGAAACCCTCGGGGCCAAGCCGCCGGATTGCCATGTCGCGTGCCATGTTGAGAGGCCATGGCAGGTGAAACACCTGCCCGTTGCGGCGTGACTCGGTGACAATGCGCGCAATGCGCGGGCTGCGGCGGCTCTGGAAGCGCGCCATGCCCTCCGCCAGCCTTGCGGCGTCTCCTGAGAGGATGGCGGGCGCGGTCAGCGTGGCGAGCTCGCTTGCATCCTCGATGGCCATGCCTGCGCCCTGCGCAGAGAAGGGCAGCAGCGGGTGGGCGGCATCGCCGATGATCGCTGCCCGCCATCCGCCGACGGATTTGCCTGCCATGGTGCATGCCGCCGCGCTGAACAGCGGCCAGCGCCGCCATGCGGGCGCTGCGCCAATCAGATGCTTCAGCGGTGTGGCAGCGCCCTCATCAAGCTTGCCGATCATGTCCGGGTCCGGGGCCATGTCCCAGCCAGCGGCTGATGGCGCAAGGGCACGGCGCACCAGCACGAGATTAACTTCCGTGCCGCGCGAGACCGGGTAATGCACGGCGTGGCGGTTATGTCCCATCCAGAGCCCGATGCGTGGCGCACGCATGAAGGCAGGCGCGGCCTGTGCCGGGATCAGTGTGCGCCAGGCTTCATAGCCGCTGAAGCGCGGGGGCGCGGCGCGCGTAAGCTGCCCGCGCAGTTGTGACCAGACGCCATCAGCCGTCACCAGCATTGAGCCACGCAGGCTCTCCTCAGAGCCATTGCCGCGCAGCACGGTGACACTCACGCCTGCCTCATCGGCGGCAAAGCCCGTGGCGGTGCGATCGACCAGCAGCGTCACGTTCGGTGCCATGCGCATGGCATCGATCAATGCCGTCTGGAGATCGCTGCGGCGCATCACCCAGAATGGAGCACCATGGTTGCGGCCAATATTGGCCAGTGGCAGATGTGCGAAGGCACGCGGCAAATCCCACCGGCGGATGTCAAGCTCTTCTGGCAGCACTGCCTCGCGCGCTGCACCAGAAACCCCAAGCTCGATCAGGATACGGCTGGCATTGGGCGCGATCTGGATCCCGGCACCGATCTCGTCAAAGCCGGTGCGGCGCTCCAGCAGGATCACCTCGCAGCCGGCGCGCGAGTAGGCGATGGCAGCGGTCAGCCCGGCAATGCCTGCTCCGGCAATAATGACAGGTACGCCCTTCATGAGCCTTCGCCGGGATTGCAGGTCATGAATTGTGCTGCTCAGGCCGCCGCATCGGCCTTGTGGTCGAGTTTGCACTCGGCCGGCAGGCATTCATCGGCCTTGAGCGCGGGGTCGTGGCGAAAAAGCGTCGAGCAATAGGGGCAGATGATCTCGTTGTCGGAGCCCATATCGAGGAACACATGCGGATGGTCGAAGGGCGGTTTGGCCCCCACGCACATGAATTCCTTCGCGCCGACATGAATCACAGCCACGCCGGGCTCATTGTGGAAATGTGGTGCTCCGTGATCAGCCATTTTCCTGTCCCGTATCGCGTGTCACAAAATGTGCTTTGCCTATAGCCCGCTGCGACGCCTGAGATAAAGAGGTGTTTCGTTCACAAGGCATGCAGCACCCAAATAACCTTACTTCCCATACCCTTATTTCTCGCGGACAAGCAGCGCCTATTTCAGGCAGCCTTTGGAAATCTCGCCCAATCTTGCCTGCCAGCGTGCATCGATCTTGTCGATGCGGATGGCTTCGGCGAGGCCGGCGTCCTTCTCGGCCTCTGTCCGCGCGCAGGCACAGCCCTTGGTGCAAAACTCCGGGCTGGCCGATTGGCGGCACACGGCGACGCATTCAGCCTCGAAGCGCACCATGCTGGCATTGCCCGGAGCCATGGCGATGGGCGCGATCGCCAGCATCTTTGTCATCAGCCAGATACTGCCGATCAGGACAGGCTGATGGATGAGATAAATGGCAAGGCTGTGCTGGCCGGCGGATTTCAGCCAGCTCGCCGGCGGGTTGCTCGCTTGCCAGTTCAACCGCTCCAGCCAATCTTGCCCGAGCCGCGCCAGCGCCATGCCCATCAGCACACAGCCGAACCATGGGAAGAGCGGCACGAAATCCACCGTATCAGGCACGCGCTCAGCCAGACCGGTCCAGATCAGCCATTGCGGATCGAACAGAGGGGAGCGGATCAGGAAGGGTAGCGCCAGCACCAGCACCGCCACTGTCGCCACGACTATCCATGGCAGGGCAAGAAACGGGATCGCTAGCAGGCTTGAGAGCGCGATGTTGTGGAGGATGCCGAAGAATATCCATGCATCGGGAATGGCGAACCATGTGCCAAGCGAAACCAGCAAGGCCGCGCCCGCCACCAGCGCCCAACGCCGCAGGAAGGCGTCGCGCCGGAAACCACCTAATCCTTGGGGTTTCCCATGGCTTTGGCCATGGCCCAACACAAGGCTGATGCCGACCAGCGTGAGGAAGCTTGCCGCGATGGTGCGGGCAAAATTCTGCCATCCCTGATGGGTGCTGATGTCAGTGGCGATCAGATCGGCCTGTGACAAATCCCACGCGCCGTGGAAAATGATCATGGCCAGAATGGCGACCCCGCGCAGCACATCGATCAAATCAATGCGCCCGCGCGGCGGTGTGGCGTCGGGGGGCGCAGAGCTTGGTGAAACACCGGCTGTGTTGGTCAATGGTTTTGTCATGGATGGTTCTTGTATTGACTGTTCGGGCCTATACCTTCTCGGCATGAGCGTCTTGCGCAGCACATCTGGCGCAGGCTCTTATCGCATGGCACATGGGGCCATGGCGACATGGGATATGACAGGGCCACAATGCTTCAGCGCTTCGCGATCAACGGCTTGAGCCTTGTCTATATGGACCTTGTGCCTGAAACAGAGGGCAAGGCCGAAGCTGTTGTCCTCATTCATGGTTTTGCTTCGACCCATGCTGTGAACTGGGTCAATACGCGCTGGACGACAACACTGCTGAATGCAGGTTATCGCGTCATTGCCATGGATAATCGCGGCCATGGCCAATCTGACAAGCCGCATGAGCCGGCAGCGTATGATTCTGCCGTGATGGCGGAGGATGTGCGTGCGCTGATCGATCATCTCGCCATCAAGCGCCTGCATGTGATGGGGTATTCGATGGGCGCGCGCATCGCTGCCCATCTGACTCTCGCATACCCTGAGCGCGTGCAGACCCTGCTGCTTGGCGGGCTGGGCATCCATCTTGTTGATGGTGTTGGCCTGCCGCCCGGCATTGCAGATGCGATGGAGGCCGAGGCGCTGGACGATCTGATCGACCCCACACAGCGCATGTTCCGCGCCTTTGCCGATCAGAATGGGCAGGATCGCCTCGCGCTCGCCGCCTGCATTCGCGGATCGCGCCAGACCATGCCAGTCACCGATGTGGCCAAGATCAACACGCCGACCCTGATCAGCGTTGGCACAAATGATCCCATTGCTGGAGCGCCGGAGCCACTTGCCGAGCTGATGCCCAATGCCCGCGCCTTTGCGATTCAGGGCCGCGACCATAACCTCGCTGTGGGAGACCGCAGCCACAAGGAGGCTGTGCTGGCGTTCCTTGCTGCCCATCCGCTGAAGGCCAGCTCATGAAAAACGTGAGTTTTTCAGGCGTATCCGGCAATGCGCTGCAAGCGAGCCTATGGGGCGAGGGAGCGCGTGTCGCGCTGCTGCTGCATGGCGGCGGGCAGACTCGCCATGCATGGGACAATACCGGACTGGCTCTTGCAAAGGCAGGCTGGACCGCCATTGCGCTGGACCAGCGCGGCCATGGCGACAGCGCCTGGGCCGAAGATGCCGCCTACAGCTTTGCTGATTATGGGCGCGATGTGATTGAGGTTGCGAAGCAAATTGCGGTGCAGTTTGGCGCGCAGCCTGTCGCGATTGGTGCCTCGCTGGGTGGCATCGCCTCGCTGTCCAGCTTTGTGCTGGTGGATGAGCCCGTCCTGGCTGGCCTTGTGCTCGTTGACATCATTCCGAAAATGGACCCGCGCGGCGTCGCGCATGTGCAAGGCTTCATGCGGGCCAAGGCGCAAGAGGGTTTTGCCAGCGTGGAGGAGGCGGCGGATGCCATTGCCGCTTATCTGCCGCATCGCCCGCGTCCACGCTCGCTGGCCGGCCTTGCCAAGAATTTGCGCCAGCATGCCGATGGGCGGTTTCGCTGGCATTGGGATCCGCGCTTCCTCGATGGGCCAACTCCTGTCGGGCATGGCTGGGAGAGCCTCGAACCCAAACTGGATGCCGCAGCCCGCGCTTTGCCTGTTCCGCTGCTTCTTGTGCGCGGCGGGGGCAGTGAATTGGTATTGCCCGAAGCGGCAAAAGCGTTTCTCGCCACAGTGCCGGACGGCGAATACGCCGATATTGCCGAAGCGCGCCATATGGTTGCGGGCGACAAGAATGATGCCTTTGGCAATGCGGTCATCACGTTTCTGGAGAGGCGGTTCCCCGCCTGAGGCCGCCATGCTATTTTGCCTCCACTGATCTGCGTCGCCTCGCGTTGCCGGTCAGCGATACAAGGCTGGAGCCCTTTTCATGAGCCCGACACAGCTTGGCGCAAGCCATATCCGCAAGGCAAAAGCCGAGATCGAGAAACTCGACCCTGTCTGGGGCCGCATCCGCAAGGAAGCCGAGGCGCTGGTGCAGGCCGAACCGACACTCGCCAGCTTCGTGCTGGGCAGTGTTCTCAATCAGCCAAGCCTGGAGCAATCCGTGTCGCACCGTGTGGCGGCGCGGCTGGGCCATGCGGTGATGCCGTCGGACCTCATCGAGCAGACCTTTGCTGAGGCGATTGCCGATGATCGTTTCATTGGCGAGGCCTTCCGCAATGACATTGTCGCGGTGGTGGACCGAGATCCCGCCTGTGGTCGGTTCATCGAGCCCTTGCTGTATTTCAAGGGCTTCCATGCCCTGCAGACCCAGCGCCTGTCGCATTGGCTGTGGAAGCGCGGACGTGTTGACCTCGCGCTTTATCTCCAGAGCCGTTCGTCGGAAGTCTTCCAGACCGACATTCACCCCGGCGCGCGCATCGGGCGCGGTGTGTTTCTCGATCATGCCACGGGGTTGGTCGTGGGCTCGACGGCGGTGATCGAGGATGATGTCTCCATCTTGCAGGATGTGACGCTTGGCGGCACGGGCAAGGAAATGGGCGATCGCCACCCCAAGATCCGCCGCGGTGTGCTGATTGGTGCCGGTGCCAAGATCCTCGGCAATATCGAGGTGGGCCATTGCGCCCGCATCGCTGCCGGCTCGGTCGTTCTGCAAGATGTGCCGCACAATACCACGGTGGCCGGCGTTCCGGCCAAGGTGGTGGGTGTGGCTGGCTGCGCAGAGCCTGCCCGCAGCATGGACCAGATGCTGGCGGATAACCCGTTCGATCCGGGCCTATGATCCGCGAAGCTGAAAGGGTGCCTCGCCGGCTATTCATCTTCCGGTGACTGTGTTTTTCATATCGCGCCGCAACATCGCCATATCGCTGTTTTATTCACGGACACTTCATAGGCATGTCACAACATCACACCATGCCCTCGGAGGATCGGGGAAATGTTGTGGGACAGAATAACACGGCGCGCTTTCGGGCTCGGCGGTGGGGGATCGACCGGAATGTTCGAAGCGGCACCGCCGGCCAGCCCGGCTCTGCAGCGGCCAAAACTTGAGCGCCCCAAGCTCGGCCTCGCGCTGGGCGGGGGCGCGGCGCGCGGCTGGGCACATATCGGCGTGCTTCAGGTGCTCGATGAAGCCGGCATCAAGATCGATATTCTCGCTGGCACATCCATTGGCTCAGTGGTGGGCGGCTGTCATGCCGGCGGCAAGCTTGCAGAGCTGGAGACCTTCGAGCGCTCGCTCACCAAGCGCCGTGTGATTGGCCTGATGGATTTTCACATTGGCGGCTCAGGTCTGATCTCAGGCGGGCGGCTCAAACGCCTTCTGGACCGCGATCTCGGCTCAACACGTATCGAGCAGTTGCCGCATCGCTATGTCGCCATCGCCACCGAACTTGGTTCGGGCCATGAAATCTGGCTCACCGAAGGCTCGGTGGTGGAGGCCATGCGTGCCTCCTATGCGCTGCCGGGCGTTTTCGATCCCGTGCGGCTTGGCGGGCGCTGGCTCATGGATGGCGCGCTGGTCAACCCTGTGCCTGTGACGGCGGCGCGCGCCCTGGGCGCGGATGTGGTCGTGTGCGTCAACCTCAATGGCGAGGGCGGCGGGCGTGGCACCACCATCCAGTCCCACGCAGCTGTGCCGGACCCTGAAGGCGAGGTGATCGAGGAGGCCGAGAATGCCGCCGGGCGTGGCTGGTTTGCGCCGGTGCGCGGCGTGGCCAATCGCTTGCGCGCACTTGCCGGCGAGAAGCGCGAAACACCGGCACCTGGGCTTGCCGGGGTGATTGTCGATGCGTTCAACATCACACAGGACCGCATTTCTCGCTCGCGCCTTGCCGGCGATCCGCCGGATGTGATGATCGGCCCCAAGCTTGCACGCGTCGGCCTGTTTGATTTCCATCGTGCCGATGAGACTATCGAGCTTGGACGCGCCGCAGCCTTGCGCGCCCTTGATGACATCCGGGCCACACTTGCCGCCTCGGTTCACGAGGCGGTCTGAGCTTCGGCTTGAGACCTTCGCAAAGCCCTGACGGGCGGTATCCGGTCAGGCCATGGCGATGTAATCGCGCATGGCGCGGGCATCCGCCTCGATCACGGCCACACGATGCTTCACCACATCGCCGATCGAGATAATGCCACCAAGATGGCCATTCTCGACGACGGGCATATGGCGGAAACGCCCGGCGGTCATGGCTTCCATTAGATCATTGAGGTCCATCGCCTCGGAGCAGGTCACCACCTTGGCTGTCATGTGGCGCGAGACGGCGTCATCAAGCGAGACTGCGCCTGTCTGGCCAACAGCCCGGACAATATCGCGCTCGGAGAGAATGCCGAGGACCTCGTTTTTCGCACCTGTCACAACCAACGCACCAATGCGTCGCTCGCCGAGCATCTGTGCGGCCTCGCGCAAGGTGCGATGTGGGGGGATGGTGGCGACGTCGCGGCCCTTGGCGGCCAATATCATGGCGACATTCATGGCAAGCTCCTCCTCATTGGCCGGTCCTTTGCCAATCTCTGCGGAGGTCAGAAGGCATCCGCAATCAGTGGCGGTTCGGCTCGTCTGTCAGAGGGACAGTCTTGTGCAACTTTCGTCGAAGCGCAAGCTGCTTGTGTTCGGGTCAGAATTTGCGGCGCTGAGGCCGGTCAAGCCATGGGAAAAGCAGCAATCCGGCAAGAAAACCGCCAATATGCGCCTGCCAGGCGATGCTGGCATTCTCGCCCGCCAGCGGCACGATGCCCGTGCCGAACAGGAGATTGGTGGCAAACCAGAAGCCGATGAAGGTCAGCGCGCGCGGATTGCTGAACAGGCCGCCCAGCGTGGCGGCGGGAATGGCCTTTACGGCATCATTGCGGCCAAGATCGCCAAAGCCAATGCGCTGATCGAAAACGAAACGTGCCGCTGCCGCCGTTGCGCCAGAGACTGCGGCTGACGCGCCGATCAGCGGAGAAAGCTCAAGCGGATCCCAGAGCCATTGCGCGAGCGCGCCGGCAACCGATGTCATGAATATCAGCAGCAGGAAGCGCATATCGCCGAGCCGGCGCGCCACCGGGCTGCCAAAGGCGGCAAGCCAGAGCACGTTTGTGGCGAGATGACCCAGCGAGCCATGCAGGAGGCCGTAGCTGGTCAGCGAGACAACAGCATTTGCGCCATCGCTGATCAAAAGCTGAACTGGCGCAGGCAAGTCGCCAATCGCCAGCCGCGAAGCAGCAGGTCCGAATGCTGATGACAGAACATCGGAGAGTTGCGCCTGCCCAAGCCACAGCGAGAAGCGCCCCGGAACAAACCCCCAGTTTGCCATCAACTCCCAATTGCCGGCCGGAGAAAGCAGATTTCGCGCGCCATGGATCGCTGCCATGAGCAGCATCAGCGCCAGAACCACAAAGGGGATATTCAACGCCGGCTCGCGCTTGGCTGCCTGCCCGGCATGGCTTGATGGATCACTCTTTGATGGATCATTCATGGACCCTAACTGGCGGAAAGCGCGCGGCGCGGCAAGCTGCGCTGCTCCCGGCTGGCCTGAAATCTGCGGATCAAAGCCTGTTGGTGCGTGGCCAGCGCCGGTTCGTTTCATCCTGTGACAGGATTGACCCGAACCGGGCCGGGCATGCGCAAGGATTGGCCTCTGGCGGACATCATGAAGAACACAAGCTCGCATATTGTCTTTGAATATTGGGACCGGCTCCGGGGCGAGCGGGCAGCGCCTGAGCGCGGTGAGATCGAGCCGGGTGAAATCCGCGAGGCACTGGCGGATGCCTTCGTGCTGGAGACCGTCAATCATGTGCCGGTCTTCCGGCTTGCAGGCACGCGGATCGCGGCACTGTTCGGGCGGGAGTTGAAGACCGCGCCCTTCACCAGCATTTCTGAGGATCAAAGAGCCGCGGACGAGTTGGGACGGCTGATGGACTCGGTCCAATCCGAAACCGCAGGCGCAGTTGCCGGGCTCATCGCAGAAACGGCAGAGGGCGACAAGCTGCATCTGGAGCTGCTGCTTCTGCCGTTGCGCCATCGCGGCAAGACCCATGCGCGGGTGATGGGGGCACTTTCGGCAGCCACAACGCCAAGCTGGTATGGGCTTCGCCCGGTGCGTAAGCTGCAAATCATCTCGGTCCGGATGATCTGGCCACGCAGCCGTCTGCGCAGTCTTGCTGCCGCTGCCGCGCGCCGCGCCGGATTTGTCTTGGTCCAGGGCGGAAGAAACTAGCAGCTAGGTGCAGCGGATATGAAAAATTGCATCTTCTGCGGTGGGATCAACTTAACGTTTACCTCGGGCCTGTAAGCTTCACATCAATCGTGCATGTAAACCGAGCGTGAGATTGATGTTGCAGGCCTCTGCCGCGAGTTATTCGGTTGCCAAGGGGCAGGATCGTCGCCGTCATTCACGCGTGCCGTTGAGCCTGCTTGGTCGCTACATGCTCCCAAATTTCCGTGAATACCCATGCCAGACGCGTGACGTGTCTCCCGGCGGGGTTCTGCTGCTCGCGCCGGTCAAGGCCGAGGTCGGCCAGCGGGTGATCGTGTATCTCGAACATCTTGGCCGCATCGAGGGCCTGGTCACGCGCCAGACGGCCGATGGCTTTGCCATGACCATCTCCGCCACGGGCCGCAAGCGCGAGAAACTTGCCTCGCAACTGACCTGGCTGGTCAACAAGAATATTCTCGGCCTGCCGGAAGATCGCCGCCACGAGCGCGTGGTGCCGCGCAACACCCGCAACACGATCACGCTCAGCGACGGCACGAACCATTCGATACGTCTGCTCGATGTGTCGTTATCCGGTGCGGCCTTCCAATCCGAGATCGCATTGCTGCTGGGTGATCAGCTCATGCTTGGCCGCACGCCGTGCAAGGTCGTGCGCAAGTTCGCCGATGGATATGCGGTCGAATTTGCAAGGCCGATTGCTGAAGAGCTGCTCGACGAGTCGATCCAGCTCTGATCTCAGGGGCTGCGCCAGCGCGCGATCAGAGTTGTCGCGCCCAGCATCAGCAGCCCTGCGGCCAACCCCCAGAACGCGCCGCCAATGCCACCAAAGCTGAGGCCTGATGCTGCGACCAGAAAGGTGAGCGCTGCTGCCTCGCGCCGGCTCGGATCTGCCATTGCGCCCGCCATCGCAGATGCAAACGCGCCGAGGAGCGCCAGGCCGGCGACTGTCTCGATCAGCATCGGCGGCGCGGCATTTACAAGGGCAATCACAGCCCCTGCAAACAGGCCGAAGCCGACATAGAATGCTCCGGCAACCATGGCTGCCCAGTAGCGCTTGGCCGGATCCGGCCCGGCTTCGGGGCTGGCGCAAAGTGCTGCCGTGATCGCTGCAAGGTTGACGGCATGGCCCCCAAAGGGCGCAGAAAACAGGCTGAAAAACCCTGTTGTGCGGATCAGCCGCCCCGCCTCAGGCGCATAGCCATTGGCCTGCAATACGGCGATGCCCGCCAGGTTCTGCGATGCCATTGTGACAAGAAACAGCGGCAGGCTGATGCCGATGATTGCGGCCAGCGAGAACTCCGGCAGAATAAGCCGCGGCACGGAAACAAGCTCGGCATTGGCCAGCGCGCCCGGCGGCAGGCTCCACACAATGATGCCCATGGTCACCGCAACGGCAGCCGGCACGGCATAAAGACGCTTCAGCATCAGCACGACAAACCATGTGCCGATGATTGCCAGCGCCGGCACGGGCGACACTGTCAGGGCCTTCGCGGGCGCAAGACACAGCGTCATCAACACGCCCCCCAGCATGGCATTGGAGAGAGCCGAGGGGATCCTCGTCACCAGCCTCTCCAGCGGCTTCCATGAGGCCGCGATGATGATCATCACCGCACACACCAGAAAGGCGCCAACTGCGCCGGCAAAGCCGCCAGGTGCAGAAGCGCCGCTTGCGAGAAGAGCTGCGCCCGGAGTTGACCATGCGATGCTGACGGGCAGGCGCGTCATGGCGCTCAGCAGGATGGCGCAGAGCCCCATCGCGACCGAAAGCGCCATCAAGCCGGAAGATGTTTCAGCCGGGCTGGCTCCGGCCGCAGTCAGGCCTTTGACCACAATCGCGAAAGACGAGCCAAAACCAACAATCGCCGAGAGCAGGCCTGCGATTGCAGCCTGCCAGGAAAGATCACGCAGCATATTTATGGCCCGGCAAACACGTATGGTGGAAAGTCACCATGCTAGCGTGGCATATCACGTGGCCTTGAAAAACGAAGGGCCCCCGATGATGGGGGCCCCTGCAAGAGATGCAGCTTTAGCTCGGTCTAAAGCCGATATGCGGTCTCACATATCAGCCAGAGCCAGCTCAGTGCTTGTGTCTGAGGTCTCTGTTGCAGGCTCGATCAGTTCACCAAGCTCGGTTTCGCTGATGATGTCATTGCCGTCTGCATTTGCTTCTGTCACGAAGGTATCAAGCTCTGACTCCGAGCCATCAAGCGTGATGGCATCGTCGCCATTGGCATCCATGGCTGTCATCATCTTGTCAGCCTGCTCCTCGCTCATGCCGCCGGCAACCATCTCATCCTTGGAAAGCTTGCCATCGCCGTTCGTGTCGAGTTTGCGCATGCCCTTGGCGAATTCCTCCGGTGAAATTTCGCCATCATTGTTCTCGTCGAGCAGCCCCATGAGGAATGGCCAGAGGCTCGACATGATGTCTCCGCCGCTACCGCCACCTGAATCATTGGCTTCGGATGCCTCGGACTCTTCTGCTTCGCCTGCCTCTTCCTCGCTGCCGGCCTCTCCAGCCTCGCCAGCTTCTTCCTCGCTCCCGGCCTCTTCGGTGCCGCCAGCCTCTTCGGCACCAGCGGCCTCTGCAGCCTCATTGCCGGTTGCGTCGTTGAATTGATTGGCAGCATCATCAACCGAAATGGCGACATTGCCAGCCGCGTCCAGCAGGTTCCTGTCCTGGATGCCATACTGGCCAAAATACTCGGACCGGAGGGACCCAACCGCTTCATCAAGGGTCCGGAACTGCTGCGACAAGCCAGCGTCATTGCTGATTGCCTGTGAAGCGAGCAGATATTCATCACCGCTCAGCCCATCAGCCAAATTAACCCCGGCGGTGCTGTCTGCCACGCGGATGAAATCTGTCGCTCGCTGGATGGCCGCATCTGCTGCCGGGCCAGTTATGCCGCTTGCAGAAATGCTGGATGTATAATTGTCGACAAGCGTCTGTGCCGCGCTGGAAAGCTCAGCAGGCTGGCTTGTGCTGGCCGTCGTCAGGGCAGCATCGAATGACGCAACATTGACGTTCGTATCGACAGGGGGTGGAGGAGGCGGCACAGAGATTGCCGCAACGGACCCGGACATGGCTGGCTCCAAGTTAAAAATGCCTAACGCCGCAATTCAAAGCTAATCCTTTATGAATTGCGCTGTCAACGTCTATCCAGTCTTTACCTAAGCATACAACCGCTATGATTAATTCAGCATTCAATCAAGGGTTGTGTATAAAAGCCGGCAACGCACCGTCGGCGCGAAGTAATCTTGCACGCCATTACGTTTACGCCTGCGCCACATGCTCCGGGCCGATATAGGCGATGCGCACCAGATTGGTCGCGCCGGGTGTGCCAAATGGCACGCCTGCCACGACGATGATCTTGTCACCAAGCTTGGCAAAGCCTTCCCTCACCGCGAATTTGCAGGCGCGGAAGGCCATGTCATCCACGTCATTTGCGTCCTTGGTGATGACCGCATGGACGCCCCAGGCCAGGCTCAAGCGGCGCGCCGTGGCGGTGTTCGGGGTCAGGGCCAGCACCGTGGAGTTGGGGCGTTCACGGGCCAAACGGAAAGCAGTGGAGCCGGATGATGTCCAGGCCGCGATCACCTTGAGGCCGAGCGTATCAGCGATTTCATGGGCTGCTGCCGCGATGGCATCTGCGCCGGTGGCTTCCGGCGCGGCGCGCTGCGCATCGATCACCGAGCGGTAGATCGTGTCAACCTCGACCTCATCGGCGATGCGGCTCATGGTCTCGACTGCTTCGAGCGGATATTGCCCCGAAGCGCTTTC
>JBOFIL010000518.1:0-5225 GCA_051650165.1 Allobosea sp. | reverse complement strand
GGTGCGCATGCCGCCGCGCGAAAGTTCCGAGGCGGCGCCGCCCGCCATCGCCTCGATCTCATCCGTGATACGCTCAATCACAGGCAGATGCTTGGCTGAAGGATCGCTGGCGGGGGGGGCGGTATAGAGCCCGTCGATGTCTGAGAACAGGATCAGCAGATCAGCCTCCGCCATGGTCGCGACGCGTGCGGCCAGCCGGTCATTGTCTCCATAGCGGATCTCGGTGGTGGCCACCGTGTCATTCTCGTTGATGACGGGCACCGCGCCCATCTCCATCAAGCGGCCCAAAGTCGCGCGGGCATTGAGATAGCGCCGGCGCTCCTCGGTGTCAGCCAGCGTCAGCAAAATCTGGCCTGCCGTGATGCCATGATGGGCGAGCGCCTGCGACCAGTGCCGCGCCAGCGCGATCTGGCCAACTGCCGCCGCCGCCTGGCTTTCATCGAGTTTCAGCGCGCCCTTGGGCAGGTTGAGCAATGTGCGCCCCAGCGCAATCGCGCCTGACGAGACCACCAGCACATCCGCGCCGCGCGCTTTCAGCATCGCGATGTCCTCGGCCAATGCTGCGAGCCATGCCTGACGTAAGCGTCCGGCTTCGCGGTCCACCAGCAAGGCGGAGCCGACCTTCAGCACAATGCGGCGGAACGAGGCGAGGGTGGGAGGAGCAATTGTCATGGAACTGTCAGAAGCATGGGAAGGGCAGGCGCGTCCAGATATTACGCCTCACGGCTTCCAGCCCTCATCAATCACGGGTGCCTCACTTGCCGCTTCATCGGCCCGCGCATCGGTGATGATTGCGAGCAGTGCCCGCAAGGCCTCGGGCACGCCTTCGCCTGAAGCTGATGAGAGCGCGAGCGGCGTTTGCTTGGCGGCGCGTTTCAGGCGCGCCAGCTGGTCCTTGCGGGTGGCGGCATCCAGCGCATCGATCTTGGAAAGCGCGACAATCTCCGGCTTGTCGCCAAGGCCATGGCCATAGGCCTCCAATTCGGCCCGCACGGTCTTGTAGGCCTTGCCGGCGTGCTCCGATGTGCCATCGACCAGATGCAGCAACACGCGGCAGCGCTCGACATGGCCAAGGAACTTGTCGCCGAGCCCATGGCCCTCATGCGCGCCTTCAATCAGCCCCGGAATATCGGCGATGACGAATTCGCGCGCATCGACACGGGTGACGCCGAGCCCCGGATGAAGCGTGGTGAAGGGATAATCCGCGATCTTGGGTTTGGCGGCGGTGACAGCCGCGAGAAAGGTTGATTTGCCGGCATTGGGCAGGCCGACAAGCCCGGCATCCGCGATCAACTTCAGCCGCAGCCATAGCCAGGCTTCTTCTCCCGCCAAACCGGGGTTGGCGCGGCGCGGGGCCTGATTGATCGAGCTTTTGAAATGGGTGTTGCCAAAGCCGCCATTGCCGCCGCGAAACAGCACGAAGCTCTGGCCTGCCTGTGTCATGTCAGCCAGCAGCGTCTCATCGTCTTCGGCGAAAATCTGCGTACCGGGCGGCACTTTCAGCACCACATCCGCCCCTGCGCCGCCAGCGCGGTTCCGGCCCATGCCGTTGACGCCGCGCCCAGCCTTGAAATGCTGCTGGTAGCGATAATCGATCAGGGTGTTCAGCCCCAGCGTGCATTCGATGATGACATCGCCGCCGCGCCCGCCATCGCCGCCATCCGGCCCACCGAACTCGATGAACTTCTCGCGCCGGAAGGAGACGGAGCCATCGCCGCCATCGCCCGCTTTCACATAAATCTTGGCCTGATCGAGAAATTTCATCTTTTGCGCCTCTTGCGAGGCGCTGGCATAGCCTAGAGCGGCTTGCGGGAGAAGGTCAGATCGACATCACCGAGCGGCAATCCGAATTTGGAGACAATGGCGCGGTTGACGATCATGCCCGCAGCATTGCGCTCGATCACATCCTCGAAGCGCAGGCGCACCGCGCCGGAGCTGGTTGGCAGGTCGATATCATAGGAAATGCGCACGACGCCGTTCTCGACCTTCACATCCGCCTCGCCGACCACATCCTCGCGCGTGCCGGTCCATTGCGAGGGCGTCAGCCGGCGGAAGACCCAGGTCTTCACATCCTTTTCGCCATCGGCGTAGACGAAATCTTCGCGCAAGGTCAGCGCATTGCCGGACCATTTGCCGTTGAGCACCACAGTGAAGGCCCGCGCCGAGCCCGTGATGCGGTTGGTGAACACGCCCTTGGCGTAAGAGCGTCCCAGGAAATCGCGCTCAAGCGCCACACCTTTAGGGGCAAGCTGCGTGCCTGTGGCGGGCACGGTGGCGCAGCCGCCCGTCAAGGTCGCCGAAATTGCGGTGAAGGCAGCAATCGCGGCATTGCGGACAGGTTTCATCTCAGCGCCTCGCGGGTTGTGAACTGGGCCATAAACAGCTCAGAACGGTTTGATGAGCAGTTACGCAGCCTTTGCCCCGGCAGATGTGTGCCGGGGCGCAGTTCAGACCACCACAAGCTGCGGCATCTGCGCGCGGCTTACTGCCGCTTCCGCCGCCAGTTCGCCTGACCAGCTCTTGAGCGCCGCCCAGTTGCGCAGCGCCGCCCATGTCTTGCGATCCAGCCGGAACTCATCGCAGGGAAACACCCCGCCGCGCGCCGGCATGGATTGCAGCTTTGAGCCCTCATGGCGGAAGCCGCACTTTTCCAGCACGCGCCGCGAGGCCGGGTTGATCACGCGCGCGCTGGCGTGCAGCGCATCCGTGGCGGTGAGGGTGAAGGCCGCGTCGATCATTGCCTGCGCGGCCTCCGTGGCGAAGCCCAGGCCCCAATGGTCCATGCCCACCCAATAGCCAAGCACGGGCTGACCATCTTCCCCCGGCCGCACCCCGATCACGCCGAGGAAGCCATCCGGCTTGTCCTTGTTCGCAAGTGCCAGGACTAAGCTTTCGCCCAGCGCATTGCCCTTGCGCATGTCGAAGATCGCCATTTCCGCCCGATTTGCCGGATAGGGATGCGGCAGTCTTGCTGTCATCTCGGCAACTCGCCGGTCACTGGCGCACTCGGTGAGTAGGGCTGCATCAGACATGCGCGGCCAGCGCAGCCATAGCCGGGTTGTCTCCAGCCGGAACACATCATCGCGCGCGAGATCACGGAACAAGGGCTCGCGGCCCTGCGGCGGGGAGAATTCAGAAGACGTCACATCTGTCGGGGTCATTTCGTGCCTCCGGACAAGGAAAATCGGGGAAAAACGCAAACGGGGGAGATGGATCTTCCCATCTCCCCCGCGTTTTCCGATCTTGTCCGGAGGTGAGAGGGTTTAAGCCTCTTGCTCTCCATCATGATCCGCTGGTTCGATGGGAACCGGCGGATCGAAACTCATTCCGCCGGGTTATTCTGCGGCCACCAGGGCCGGGACGACCGATACGTAAGCTCGGCCTTGTTTCGTGAGGAAACGTACGCGGCCATCGGTCGTTGCAAAGATCGTATGGTCTTTGCCCATGCCGACATTCGCGCCGGGATGCCATTTGGTCCCGCGCTGACGAATAATGATGTTGCCGGCCACGACAGCCTGATCGCCAAAGCGCTTGACGCCCAGGCGCTTGCTTTCCGAGTCGCGACCGTTGCGGGATGAACCGCCTGCTTTCTTGTGAGCCATGGCCCGTATCCTTGAATTTGCTGTGTCGTCTTTATCTCAAAACCGTGGCGAAAGAAACTCTATGAGAGCTCCCTCGCCTCACACGGTCTTACTTGTCTTCGCCCGATGCCAGCTCGGCCTGATCGGCCTTGGCCCGCGGGGGCTTGCCAGCCAGAAGCTCCTTGGCCTGATCCACCCATTCTTCGCGGGTGATGCGGCCACGCAACTTCAGCTCTTCGTTCCATTTTTCGATCGCTGCTTCGTCCCAGGCCGCAATCTCGTTCCAGCTGCTGACGCCAGCGGCGCGCAGCTTCTTCTCGATGGTCGGGCCAATGCCGGCGATCAGCGAAAGGTTCGAGGCGTCCATGCCGCCAGCGGTGGCGGCAACAGCTGCGCCTGCGGCAGCAACGGCCACAACCTTGGCAGCCTTGGGGGCGGCTTTCTTGCCAGACGGCTTGGCACCGCCGGTGAGGATCTCGGTGATGCGCACAATGGTCAGCTCATCGCGGTAACCACGCTTGCGCTTCGAATTCTGGCGACGGCGCTTCTTGAAGGCGATGACCTTCTCGCCACGCGGATGCTCGATGATCTCGCCGGCAACGGTGGCGCCTGCCACGAAGGGCGCGCCGATGGTCACCTTGTCGCCATCGGTGAGCGCAAGCACGCTCTCGAAGGCAATGGCATCGCCCAGCTCGCCGGATTGGCGGCTCAGCGTAATTTCATCATTGGCGGCGACGCGGAATTGCTTCCCGGCGGCCTTAATGACTGCGAACATGGTTCTCTCCATATGTTCGGTCCAGAGCCTGACGGGAGACCCGCCGGCGGACTTCTTGGACAGTCGGTTGATCGGATCGCCCCGGCGCGTTTCTGTCATTGCAGATTGCAGCCAAATGCGAACCGGCGCAGGTTTCCCCACGCCGGATGAAAAGCTAATGACGGCTTGCATCCACTAAGTCAATCAGGGAATGCGCGACGCACGCCCTATTTCAATGCTGGAGCCTTGATCTTTCCGGCCCTTGCAGTGTAAGCCACGCCCGCTTCAACCAAGCACGATGCATGCGGACAGGTGGCAGAGTGGTTGAATGCACCGCACTCGAAATGCGGCATACGGGCAACCGTATCGGGGGTTCAAATCCCTCCCTGTCCGCCAGTTTTCCAATTTTCTGATTGAACCCCCGATGTCTCGCGCCAGCATGTCGGCGGACGCCGACTGCAAGGCGGGCAAAGGTTCTGGGTTCAAATCCCTCCCTGTCCGCCAATCTATTTGTCTCACGCTAATTCGCTACGCTCATGGCTCCGACGGGGCGCGCTGACCGCGCGCCGCCCAGTCGGGCTTGCGAACCCTTGGGGTTCGAAATGCCCGTGCCCCCCTCACACCCCCGGCTGCGTCGCATTCGGGAAGAAGAGCTGCTGGCCGTTGATCTTGTAATCGGTGATGGCCTGCTGGCCCTCCGGCCCGGTCAGCCAGTCAATGAAGGCCTGGCCCTCGGCGCGCTTCACATGCGGGTGTTTCGCCGGGTTCACCAGAATGACGCCATACTGGTTGAGCGGGCGGCGATCTCCCTCTCTCGCTCGCTGGCATGGGCCATGCTGCGAGGAGATGTTCTGTTCTTATATCTTCCGATCATCGCGTGGTGGGAGCCC
>JBOFIL010000517.1:0-1832 GCA_051650165.1 Allobosea sp. | reverse complement strand
TTTTCAGCTTCTTCCTCAGTGTTGCCCGCCTGTGCAAGCTCATCATCCTCAAGCTGTTCTGGGATGTCCTGAGCATCTGTCCCGGCCTCAGCCCTTTCAGCCGCGTGCGGTTCTGCCTCTCCTGCTGCCTTGGCCGGATCGCTGGAAATCACTGCGCCAGCTGCCACTGCCCCTGCTGCAAGAGTGCCTGCTGCAAGAGTGCCTGCAGCAAGAGTGCCTGCTGCAAGGGTCGTCGCCGTCTCCTTGCCCGCAATGGCCGGTTTTGCTGCTGGCGTGTCAGCCGCGGTGATGGCCGGCTTGTGGGAGAGACTTGCGAAAAGCCGCCTCATGTCACGCATCAAAAGGCCGATGGCGATCAGCACAAGACCGCCAGTCAACATCACGCTGCCCATGATGGCTTGGGTGAAGCCGCGTTCGAGCACCAGATATGGCAGGCCTTCGAACAGCCCATATATGCCGCCGATAACAAGACACGCGCCGAGGATCATCAGCAATACAGGCAAGTTACGTCCTTTCGAGGTCCAATCACGAATGATTTAGAGCACGAATTGGAGAGAAGGAAAGCCGAATTAATGTCGCGTTGCAGACAGAGCTTTGCAATGTCGCGGTTGCAGCAACGCAGGCGCGCCCCTAGTTAAGGGGCAGCGAAGGCGGGCATGCATGTCAGCAACGCCCTCGCACCGATCAATCTGCTGGATGCGCCCGCTCCGGTTTGACCCATCATGATGGAGAGCCTGATGTCCTTTTCCTTGTCCGATCTTCCCTATGCCTATGAGGCACTCCAGCCTTACATGAGCCGCGAGACGCTAGAGTTCCACCACGACAAGCACCATCTGGCCTACGTGAACAATGGCAACAATCTGCTGAAAGGCTCCGGCCTTGAGGGCAAGAGCCTGGAGGAGATCGTCAAGGCGTCTTTTGGCACCAATGCCCCGCTGTTAAACAATGCCGGCCAGCACTTCAACCATCTGCATTTCTGGAAGTGGATGAAGCCAAATGGCGGTGGCAAGCTGCCGGGCGCGCTCGAAAAGGCCGTGGTTGATGCCTTCGGTTCGGTCGAGAAGATGAAAGAGGATTTCATCGCGGCTGGCGTTGGCCAGTTCGGTTCAGGCTGGAGCTGGCTCGCCGTGCAGAATGGCAAGATCGTTGTGATGAAGACTCCGAATGGCGAAAGCCCGCTGGTGCATGGTGCCAAGCCGATCCTTGGCTGCGATGTCTGGGAGCATTCCTACTATATCGATTATCGCAACCGCCGCCCGGATTATCTCAAGGCCTTCGTCGAGAACCTGGTGAACTGGGAATATGTGGCTGAGATGTATGCAGGCGCGAGCGCCTGATCCATCACCATAGCGCCTCAGGCAGCGACGGCGGCGAGGAATTCGTCGACGGTTTCGCGCAGCTTGAGAGCTTCTTCATCGACACGGGCCGAGGCCGCGCGCATCTCTTGCGCGGCCTTGCCGGTCTCGGAGACATCCTCGGCCAGGCCAGACACATCCGCCGAGACCGTTGAGGATGAGCTGGAGGCCACGGCCACACTAGATGCGATTTCATTGGTCGCGGTTGATTGCTGCTCGACAGAAACCGCCACGGCGCTGGCAAAGCTCTCGATATTACCCATCCGCCCGGCAATGCCCTGAACCTGGCTCACGACATCGCTGGTTGCCGACTGGATGGCATCGACCTGGGCCACGATCTTGTCTGTTGCCGTTGCGGTTTGTGCCGCGAGTTGCTTGACCTCCGCCGCGACAACCGCAAAGCCACGCCCGGCCTCGCCGGCACGCGCTGCTTCGATGGTGGCATTGAGCGCCAGCAGATTGGTCTGCGAGGCGATA
>JBOFIL010000516.1:0-2436 GCA_051650165.1 Allobosea sp. | reverse complement strand
CATCCACTGGCCGCAGGTGCAGATGCAATCTGGCCTCACGGGCATCAATGTGCCGCGAATTTACAACCCGCTGAAGCACTCGCTTGATCAGGACCCGCCAGGGCGTTTTATCCGCGCCCATGTGCCGGAAATCGCAGCGCTTCCCAACGCGTTTCTGCATGCGCCATGGACCATGGACATGACCACACAGGAGGCCAACAACATCGTGCTTGGCCGTGATTATCCTGAGCGCATTGTCGATCATGAGGTCGCTGCCCGCGCTGCCCGCGAGCGGCTCACGGCACTGAGGCGCACGCCAGACTATCAGGCGGCAGCGCGCGGCGTCTATGCCAAACATGGCTCACGCAAGCGCCGCGCCTCGAATAACAAACCAGCCAGCACACGCGCCATAAATGCCCGCAAAGCCAAAAGCGTCACGAAGCAGCTGTCACTCGACCTGTAAGGCAGGGCGAGAGTTCCGCGCCTCAATTATTGAAATTGAACGTATATTTCGCCCCTGAGAGGCTCATGGCGCGGAAGCCGAGCGAACGCTCCCCCTGTGCGCAGGCTGCGCCAGTCATTGGACGCTTCACTGCACCTGAAGGAACGCAATAGGTCTTCTCGACTGCATTCTGTGCAGGCCAATGGCCTTTGCGGCCTTCCTTCTCGGCGTAATAATAGGTGGGCCCGGAATGCATCTTGCCAACGGATTTGCACTGGCCGGGCGTGCGGTTCTGCCAGGCGGAGAGCATCCACTTCTTCGTGGCCTCATCATAATAGACCAGCGCGATGAAGATTTTTGCGCCGCTCTTGTTGCACAGCGTCAGCTCTGTCGCAGCGCTGGCGGGAGCGGCGTTGAGAAACGTCCCCACGAAAAAGGCGGAAACGATGGCGGTGGCCTGCAATGTGCGCATGGGTATCTTCCTGAAGCTTGAGCAACTTTTTTGGAGAATGAGGCGCAAACAAGGATAAGGAAAATGGCGCGCCCACGGGGAATCGAACCCCGGTCTCATCCGTGAAAGGGACGTGTCCTGACCGCTAGACGATGGGCGCGGGCGCGGGTTGCGATCCCTTTCAGGAGGCAGGCGCGAGGGCTCTATACGTGCGCCGCGTTGGCTTCGCAAGCGCTGAAACGGTGCAAAGTTTATCGCAGGCGTCAGGGCTTCGCTGCGTCCTGCAAGCGCAGCTCGACCCGCGATGCCCCGCCCCATTGATCGAGCGTCAGCGAGCCGGCCAGATGCAGGCTTGCGCCCTTGGAGGCCAGCAGGCCGCGGCCCAGCTCCGTATCAGCAGCGCGAAACAAGATGCCGCCGATGGTGTCCTCGCCGCCGCGCGCACGAAAGCGCACATGCCCGCCAGTGCCGACCACCGTCGCCTCAAGGATGCGATGCGCGGGAAAGGCGAAGCAGGGCTCAGGCGCGCCGGAGCCAAAGGGCCCTGCCCGCTCAAGCTCGGCCAGCAGTGCAGGCTTTGCCCCGCCGGCGGTGAGGGCCGCATCGATGGGCAATGCCCGATCCTCGCGGGCGCTGGCCACTTGCGTCGCCAATGCGTCTGCAAGCCCAGCATGAAAGGCCTCCAGCTGCGCGGCCTCAATCGTGACGCCCGCCGCCATGGCATGGCCGCCGCCCTTCAGCGCCTGCCCACCCGTGACAGCCGCGCGCACCGCCACGCCAAGGTCCACGCCCGCGATGGAGCGACCTGAGCCAGTGGCGCGGCCTGCCTCATCCAGCGCCAGCGCGAAAGCGGGCCGCCCGAAGCGCTCCTTGAGGCGCGCGGCGATCAGCCCGACAACACCGGGATGCCATTCCGATGAGGATACACACAGGATTGCTTGCTCCGGCTCACGCGCCAGCGCCGCCTCTGCCAGCGCCACGGCCTCCTCGACCGCGAGGCGCTCGATGTCCTGGCGCGCGGCATTGAGCGCATCGAGTTCAGCTGCGATGCGCCTGGCCTTATCCTCATCGCGTTCGAGCAGCAGCTTGGCGCCCAATGAGGCATCACCGATGCGCCCGCCGGCATTGATGCGCGGACCCAGCGCGAAGCCAAGATGCCACGGCGCAATCGGGCCTGTGAGGCGCGCTGTTTCGATCAGTGCGGATAGCCCCAGCCTGCGCCGCTCGCGCATCACAGCCAGACCCTGCCGGACAAAGGCCCGGTTGAGCCCAGTCAGAGGCACCACATCAGCCACCGTCGCCAGCGCCACCAGATCTAGCTCGGCAAGCAAATCGGGCTCAGGGGTGTTCTGGTAAAACTCCCTGCGCCGCAGCTCGCGGTTGAGCGCCACCAGCGCCACAAACACCACGCCAGCCGCGCACAGATGCCCGAGCCCCGAGACATCATCCTGCCGATTGGGGTTCACCAGCGCAGCCACTTGCGGCAATTCGGGCGGGGCCTGGTGATGATCCAGCACCACGACATCGAGGCCAAGTCTGGTGGCTTCGGCGAAGGGCTCATGGC
>JBOFIL010000515.1:0-6021 GCA_051650165.1 Allobosea sp. | reverse complement strand
GGAGAGGCCCCGCGCGCGCAATCAGCCGCCTGCTTCGGTCGCGACCAGCAACCAGTTCGGATCACGCGCGCCAAGCTGGCGTGAGAAGGTCCAGACATCAATGACATCCGTGACGACGTCAGGGTTGCCATCAATCACTGTGCCGGATGCGTCCTTAACGCTCGTGATGAGCTTGGAAGCAAAGCGCACGGTCAGATGCGCAACCTTGCCCTTGACCTCGGCAGAGAGCATTTCGGCCTTGTCGACCGAAACAAAGGTTGTCTGGGCCTTTTCACCCTTCTGCTCGCGCTCGGTGATGGCGCTGTCAAACCCCTCGAACACATCTTTCGAGAGCAGACCCTTCAGGCTTTTGCGGTTTCCCAGAGCAAAATCCGTGACGACCATCTCATAGGCACCCTTGGCGCCATCCAGAAAACCACGCGGATCAAAGCCGGGCTCCTGAGAAGCGATGGCGTCAAAGCCGTTCGCCAAGGGAGTGCCTGCTTCGGCAATGCCGGCCCAACGCGAGGCATTGGTGCGGGCATCATCATTCATCGCGCCAGGCAGGCGGATCACATTATCCTCCCGGCCGGGTGCCTCGCGCCCTTGCGTGCCTGCGGGTGGCTGTGCGCCATCACGCCGGCTGAAAGGATCAACCGGAGGCTTCTCTTCCCCGGTCTTGGTACCAAGCACAGATCGCAGCTTCCAGGCCAGAAAAACTGCCAGCCCGAGAAAAACCACGGTCATCAAATCGGAGCCGCCTTGCATGAAAAATCCCGCACTCTGCACAATGATCCTCCCGCACAAAAAAGCGGGACAGACTGACAAACCTACCATATAAGAACGGCTGGCCTAACATCCACCCGTTTGCCTCACAAGTCTTTGCATTAGCCATAGCCCGTGCTTGATCTTGTGTCTTTGGGGATTTGCGTGTTGGGATTTGCCGCAAGGCAGAAGCAACTCCCTGAGGATTGAGCTGGATCATGAGCAAGAAACCAACAAAAGACCAAGCCGACACAGCAAATGGCGGCGAGACAGCTGCTGGCGCGCAGATGGATCCGGCACAGATGCCGCTTTTCACCACGCTGACGCAGTATGTGAAAGACTTCTCGTTCGAGAACCCCAATGCGCCGCGCTCCCTTGTGGCGCAGACAGAGGCCCCACAGATTTCGCTCAACGTCAATGTTGGCGGGCAGGGCCTTTCCGAGAACGAGGTCGAGTCGACCCTCGTGATCGAAGGCAAGGCGGAAGCCAATGGCGACCTGTTATTTCGCTTCGAGCTGACCTATTGCGGCGTTTTCCGCATTCAGAATTTCCCGCAGGAGCAGATGCACCCGCTGGTCATGATCGAATGCCCGCGCCTGCTTTTCCCATTTGGCCGGCAGATCATTGCTGATGCGGTCCGTCAGGGTGGTTTCCCGCCGCTGTTCATCGATCCGGTCGATTTTGCTGCGCTTTATCGCCAGCGCCTGACCGATATGCAGAACGAGCAGACGGGTCAGCCCATCTCCTGATGGGTCTGGTATCGGCTGGATAAGGGCCGTGGTTTCAGACCCGGCCCTTTTCAGCCCTCGTATCATTGCCTGCGGTAGCTTGCCCAGATCCCGCCATTCGCCATCTGCGCGCTGAAGAGTTCGTGCGCGCGGATGGTGCTTTCGTCGATAACAGCCGAGAGCGGCGCCGTTCTGACAGGGCGCTCGATCTGCTCTAGAGGTGCGCCATTTGGCGTGGTGCGATTGTCGCCCAGACCCAGAAACGCCTGCCTGCCTCCAATCAGCTCGATATAGACCTCAGCCAATATCTCGGCGTCCATCAACGCGCCGTGCTTAGTTCGGCGAGAGTTGTCGATGCCGTAGCGCTGACAGAGCGCGTCCAGGCTGTTCGACGCGCCAGGATGCTTGCGCCGCGCCATGGGCAGCGTGTCAAGAATGCGCGTGTTGGAGAGGGCAGGCATGTCCACCCTCGCATATTCGGCGTTGAGAAAACCGACATCAAAGGTGGCATTGTGGATCACCAGCCGGGAATCGGCGATGAACTGTGTGAATTCAGCAGCGATGTCGGCGAATTTCGGTTTATCCGAGAGGAATGCATCCGAAAGGCCATGCACCTTGAACGCGCCCTCCGAGACTGCGCGCTCCGGGTTGATATAGGCGTGATAGCTCAGCCCGCTCGGTACATGGTTCAAAAGCTCAACACAGCCAATCTCGATAATGCGGTCGCCCTTGGCGGCATCAATGCCCGTTGTTTCCGTATCGAGCACGATTTCACGCAGCATTGTTAGTGTGCCCCTTTGGCAATCTTCCCCTTGCCCGAACGCCCGGCAAGTGCGCGCAGGATAGACCGGACTGCCCCTCGCGCGGACTCCATGCCAAGGCTCGTATCCACAAGGAAATGCGCGCGTCGGCGTTTTTCAGCGTCAGGTATCTGGCGCGCGAGAATGGCCTCGAACCGCGCTGCACTCATGCCCGGTCTTGCCAGAGTTCGAGCACGCTGGACATCTGGTGGAGCCGTGACCACAACCACGGCATCGCAGCGCGCAGCACCGCCTGTTTCGAAGAGCAAGGGCACATCAAGCACCACAAGGGGGGCGCGCGATTGCGATGCTTTTGCAAGAAACGCGCGCTCCGCATCACGCACCAGCGGGTGAATGATGGCCTCAAGCCGCCGGAATGCCTCGCCATCCTGCCCCAGAATCGCTGCCAGCCTGGAACGATCCACCACGCCATCACGCGTTGCGCCGGGAAAAGCCGCCTCGATCAGCGGTGCTGCCTCGCCTGCATAAAGCGCATGCACCGCAGCATCGGCATCATGCACGGGCACGCCTTCGGCGCGAAACATGGTGGCGGTGGTGGATTTGCCCATGCCAATCGAGCCTGTGAGGCCAAGAATGAAGCTCATCGCCTTCGCCCAAGACTGCTGCGGTTCATCTTATATCGGCCTCGATGATCGCACGCAGCTCCGGCGTCACCTCGGGGCGAATGCCGAACCACCGCGAAAAGGCCGGCGCTGCCTGATGCAGCAGCATGCCCAGACCATCGACGACGGCAAGGCCGTGCGCCCGCGCCTGCGCCAAAAATTCAGTCTCGAGCGGCACATAGACAATGTCATAGGCGATGCCGTGCCGGGGCATGCTTGAGAGGTCAATATCAAGAACGCCCTGGCCCTTCATGCCCAGTGAGGTGGCATTCACGACCAGATCGCAATCCGCCAGGGCGTTGTTGCGGGCATCCCAGCCTATCGCTTCTGCCGTGCGCCCAGGCTGCGCAGCAGGCGATCCTTGCAGCCTCGAAACCAAATGTTCGGCGCGCGCCACATCGCGGTTGACGATGACCAGATGCTTGACGCCGCGCATGATCAGCCCATGGCAGATCGCCTGCGCCGCGCCGCCAGCACCCAGAACAACCGCCTTGCCGACGCGATTGCCCCAGCCAGCCACGGTGGCATCTAGATGGTTGAGGAAGCCGATGATGTCGGTGTTATCGCCGACCAGGAGATCGCCCTCCATGTAAAGCGTATTGACGGCACCTGTGACATGCGCGCCGGGTGTCAGCACATCAAGCAAAGGCGCAATGGCCTGTTTATGCGGAATGGTGACATTGCCGCCTGTCAGCTCACCGGCCCGCAACCTGGCGACAAAAGCAGCCAGCTCCTCGGGGGCGACGTCAATGCGCTGGTAATTGCCGGACAGGCCCAGCTTCGCGATCCAGTGATTATGAATCAAGGGCGAGCGCGAATGGTTGATGGGATGGCCAATGACGAAACAGGATTTAAACATGGCATGCGCACTCATGGCCCGACCAACCCCAGATCACGCATCCTTGCCAACAGAGGCAGCATCGGCAGGCCCAGTATCGTGAAATGGTCACCTGCAATCGCTTCAAACAGATGTACGCCCATCCCCTCAAGCTGATAGGCCCCAACCGAACCAAGTATCGCCGCTCCAGCGTGATCAAGGTAAGCCGCGATCTTGTCATCATCGAGCGGGCGCATGTCGAGCAAGGCCTCGCTCTGAACCACGCCCGCAATCTTGCCATCCCGTATCAGGGCGGCTGCACTCGTCAACCTATGCTGGCGGCCAGCAAGACTGGCGATTTGCTGATGCGCGGCCATGCGACCCGCCGGCTTGTGAAACATCACGCCCTCACAATCGAGCGTCTGGTCCGCACCCAGCACCCAGCGACCCGGCAAGCGTTTCGAGACATCGCGCGCCTTCGCCACAGCGAGCGCCGCGGCAATGTCGCTAGATCCGTTCGCATTGAGAGGTAGGCAGGCTTCAACCGCGCGCTCATCAATGCTGGCCGGCAATATCTCGGGCGTGATACCCGCAGCCTCAAGCAACCCCGCGCGGGTTTTGCTGGCAGAAGCCAGCACCAGCGGAGAGGGTGCGCGCCAGATGCTCATGCTGCCATTTCACTGCGCGATAAACTTGAGCCGATGGTCACGCAGCAAATCCTGTATGGCTGCGGCTGTCTCCTCAATGGAGCGGCGCGTGACATCAATCACCGGCCAGCCGCGCCTCGCGCATAGCTTTCGCGCTTCGATGATTTCCTCCGTCACCGCATCGCGGTCGACGTAGGGCGTGTCCTCGTCGGCCTTCAATGACAGCAATCGGTTCTGCCGGATCTGGACAATGCGCTCGGGGCTTGCTGTCAGGCCGATCACGAGGGGCCTTTTCAAGGTTTCAAGTTCTGGCGGCAGGGGAATGCCGGGCACGAGTGGCACATTGGCTGTCTTCACGCCGCGATTGGCGAGATAAATGCTCGTCGGCGTCTTCGAGGTGCGGCTCACGCCCACCAGCACAACATCGGCCTCCTCCATCTCGGTGGTGAGCTGCCCATCATCATGCATCATCGTGTAGTTCAGCGCATCGATACGGCGAAAATACTCCGTATTGAGCATGTGCTGCGCGCCTGGCCTGGCGGTCGAGGTGGTGCCCAGATAGGAATGAAACAGATTCATGACCGGCTGGAGCACCGAGAGGCACGGGCAGCCCTTGTCGCGGCAAAAATTCTCCAGCTCGTCTGCGAGTTCACGGTCCACCAGCGTGTAGAGAACGATGCCGGGAGCGGTCTCCAATTCCGACAGCACACGCGAGAGCTGGCTTGCCGAGCGCACCAGCGGATAGACATGCTCGATCGCCGACACGCCCTCATACTGCGCGGCAACGGCACGGCTTGTCGCGATCAATGTCTCGCCTGTGGCGTCCGAGACAAGATGGAGATGGAAATAGCTGCGCCCCACGAAACCCACCCTTGCGCCGCCAGCCACGCTTGGCCGGAGAAATCCTGGCTTGCGCATATCGGGCGGGAGGGCTGTGGACAAGTGTGCAGCGGGCCGGCTCACCCTCGGGAGCCTGTGTGCGGTGCGGATTTTTATCCACACCAAGGCGGGTGGGGATGAATCCGTGTGAAGGAAAAATGGAATCGGGAGTGTGTGGAAAATTATGTATGAAATCCAGAATACGTAATTATATCATATAGATAATTTGATTAGTTGTTTTTGTGAATCCTGATGATTGCTGATTTTGAGATGCATGGCTTGTGGATGATGCGTGAAGGCCGGTATGCATCCCTCCAGCAGCAAAAACAGACTAGAAGAAAGACTCTCTTTCTTTATGGAAGGAATGACCAGAGATGCAGGCCAAGCCTGAAAAACTGATGCTTTCAGTGCTATCGGGAAAGCCATCGGCCATCCCTCCCATCTGGATGATGCGGCAAGCAGGGCGCTATCTTCCCGAGTATAAGGCAGTGCGTGCCAAGGCCGGGTCATTCCTTGATCTGTGTTATTCGCCGGATTTTGCCACTGAGGTTACGCTGCAGCCCATCAGACGTTTTGGCTTTGATGCAGCGATCATGTTTTCCGATATTCTGGTCGTGCCGCATGCATTGGGCCAGCATGTTACCTTTGCCGAAGGCGAAGGGCCAAGGCTCGAATCAATCACGGATCGCGAGGGCCTGAAGCGGCTCAAACCGGAAATTGACTTGAACCATCTCGAACCCGTCTTTGAAACATTGCGGCGTCTCAAGCTGGCTTTGCCGGCTG
>JBOFIL010000514.1:0-1961 GCA_051650165.1 Allobosea sp. | reverse complement strand
CGGGTGATGGAGCAATCGACTGGCGGCGCAGCGCAGACGAGGTCTGCCGCTTTGTGGCTGCGCTGACGCGCCCTTACCCCGGTGCCTTCGCAAGCCACGGAGCCAACACAGTCACCATCTGGCGGGCGCGGCCTTTGGTTGTCGATCACAAGCCAGCCATGCCGGGGCAGGTGGTCTATCGGTCGGTCAGCAATCAACTGATTGTCCAGACAGGGTCGGGGTTGGTCCTGGTCGATGAGCATGAAACCAGCGGCCAGCCTGTTGAGACGGGCGCTTTTCTGGCCAGTGCCGATTTCCGCGCCCAGCATCAGGCGATCATTGACCGGCATAGCGCCCGCTATCCTGACTATCCGGTGGCGGCATTGGTGGGCGACCTGGCCAAGTGAGTGCAGCCATGTGGCGCATGCTCAGGGCAGCCCCGTTCACGTCATGAACGCATTTGACGTTCACGCGTTGAACATGCTAGCACGCCGCCATGTCGATGGCTTCGGAAACGATCAATCTCGATGAGCGCGGTGCGCGTGCCGCCGATATTGCCGGCAGCGAGGACGAGCGCCGCCATATTGCCGGGCTGCTTGCCTCGGTGGAGCGCGAGGCGCATGTCTCGCAGCGCAAGCTCGCCTCCGAGCTGGGCGTCGCGCTGGGGCTGGTCAACACCTACATCAAGCGCTGCGTGAAAAAGGGCCTGATCAAGGTTCAGGAGGTGCCTTCACGTCGCTACGCCTATTATCTCACGCCGCATGGCTTTGCCGAGAAATCGCGCCTGACAGCCGAATATCTCTCATGGTCGCTGACGTTTTTCCGGCGGGCGCGGATGGATTGCGCGGCCGTGATCGAGACCGCAGAGGCGCGCGGCTGGAAAAGCGTTGGGCTTGTCGGCGGCAGTGATCTTGCCGAAATCGCCATTCTCGCCGCGGCCGAGCAGGACATGGCAGTGGCGGGCCTCATCGATGCCGGTATGAGCCGCGCCAATGTGATGGGCGTGGCTGTGTTTGCGAGCACCGATGCTATGCAACCGCGCCCGGATGGCTGGATTGTCACGTCAATCGAGAATGCGCAGGGCATGCATGATGCGCTGGTGGCCAGCCATGGCGTGCGCGCGGTTCTGGCACCGGCGCTGCTGAATGTGCGCGGAGAGCGCGCATGAGTGCAGGCTCTGGCATGAAAGATTTTGGCATCAGCTGGCATGTGGCGCAGACGCAGCCCCACCGCGAGGCGCGCGCCGCTTCAGAGCTTGCCCGGCAGGGCTTCGAGGTGTTTCTTCCGCGCTATGTCCGCCAGGTGCGCCATGCCCGGAGACTGACAAATATCGCGGCGTCGCTGTTTCCCGGGTACGTGTTTGTCGGCTTTCGCAAGCAGGCGCGTTGGCGCTCGATCAATGGCACACCAGGCATCATCCGCCTGATCATGGCAGGCGAGGCCCCTGCACCGATTGCAAGCAGCATTGTCGAGGGCCTCATGGCGCGGCGTGATGCGCGCGGCTATATCCCCCTGCCGCCGCGCGAGGCGCTTCAATCTGGCGAGGCTGTGCGCATCGCAGGTGGGTCATTTGCGGAAACGCTGGGCCTGTTCGAGGAAACAAGGGATGGCGAGCGTGTGGCCATCCTGCTCGATCTGTTGGGGCGCAAAGTGCGCGTCCTGATGGACGAGGCACTGATCGAGAAAGCTGCCTGAGCCAAGGCCACATGCGGCCAAGGCTCGTGCAGCAACAGAATTCAGCCCTGGTGGAGCGCGGCTCGCGTTTCACCCGGACTGCGGTAGCTTGGAAAAATTCAGCATCAAAGCTGTTCAGAAAAGAGGAATTGCAAGGTGGATATCAAGGGCAAACGCGTTCTGGTGATTGGCGGGGCAGGTCTCATCGGCTCCCATGCGGTGGACCAGCTGACGAAGGAAGATGTCGGCGAGATCATCATCTATGACAACTTCGTCCGCGGCACGACCGCCAACCTTGAGCATGCGCT
>JBOFIL010000513.1:0-3068 GCA_051650165.1 Allobosea sp. | reverse complement strand
CATTTCCACGGCGCTATTGGGCTGATGCGCCGCACCGCGTGTCTCCTGTTGCTCGATAAGTGTAAAGCTCGCCCCCTCCCCGACCAGAACCAGCACGCGCACATGCGCAGCATGCGCGGCCTCGCTGTCGCTGATCAAGCGCAGCAGCAGCGGAGCTTCGATCTTCGCACCGGCTTCAACCTCGATGATCGCGCCATCAGACATGAAGGCGGTGTTGAGCGCGAGCGCGGCATTGTCAGCCGCGATCTCGACTTGGCCCATGCACTCCAGCCGCTTGTCGCCAGAGGCGAGCGCCTCGCTCAGCGCCGTGATGCTGACACCAACCGGCAACTTTCCGCTGATCCCGGCAAAATGGCCATTGACGAGGCTGATTGTGACTGCATCCGGCAGGATGCTGCCGGTGGATGTAGTCTTTTTGCTGGCAGCAGCAGCGCCCTTGCTTGGCAAGGGAGCCGCTTC
Source organism: Allobosea sp. (assembly GCA_051650165.1). Taxonomy (GTDB): domain Bacteria; phylum Pseudomonadota; class Alphaproteobacteria; order Rhizobiales; family Beijerinckiaceae; genus Allobosea. The sequence continues at coordinate 2,609 of JBOFIL010000513.1, read as the reverse complement.
GCGCAGCAACCCGCGCCAATCGGTGTATTTCCAGGCCTCATTCCGCCGGTTCGGCAGGCCCTTGGCCTCGATCAGCGCGAAAGCCGCGTGACGGCGCTTGGTCTGCCCAGGCAGAAAGCGGCCTTCAGCGCCGAAGCGCTCAATCAGTGCGGTTTCCGCAACGGTGCGGATGGGTGTGACATTCGCGTTCATATGTCCCTCACGCGGCATCGGCATAGTCGCGATAGCCATTGGCTTCGAGCTCAAGCGCAAGCTCCTTGCCGCCGGTCTTCACGATGCGGCCCTTCGCCATCACATGCACGGTATCGGGCACGATATGGTCGAGCAGGCGCTGATAGTGGGTGATGACGAGGAAGCCGCGATCCTTGGCGCGCAGCTTGTTGACGCCATCCGCGACGATCCGCAGCGCATCGATGTCGAGGCCGGAATCCGTCTCATCGAGGATGCAGAAATTCGGCGAAAGCAGCGCCATCTGCAGGATTTCCATGCGCTTCTTCTCGCCGCCCGAAAAGCCGACATTCAGCGGGCGCTTGAGCATGTCGCGGGCGATGCCAAGCCCATCGGCGGCGGCATAGACGCGCTTGAGGAAATCCGGTGTCGCCAGTTCGGCCTCGCCGCGCGCCCGGCGCTGGGCGTTCATCGCGGCCTTGAGGAAGGTCATGGTGGCAACACCCGGAATTTCCAGCGGGTACTGGAAGGCAAGGAACAGCCCGGCTGCGGCGCGCTCATGCGCCTCCATCTCAAGGATGTTCACGCCGTTCAGCAGGATTTCACCATCTACGACCTCATAGTCCTCCTTGCCGGCAACGACATAGGAGAGCGTGGATTTGCCGGAGCCGTTCGGCCCCATGATGGCAGCCACCTCGCCGGCGGCCACTTTTAGTGACAGTCCATTGAGGATGATCTTGTCTTCATCGGCGATCTTCACGGTCAGGTTCTTGATCTCAAGCATGTTGTGCGCTCCGCTGGGAGATGTTGTCGGCCTGCGTGATCAGTTCGGCGATCACGGTTGATCTGATGCAGATGCCAATCTGCGAATGAATGGATCCGATCTTCTGGTCATCATCATGGTAGTGCCCGGTGTTGGCCCCCGCGAGGAACATCCGGCGATAGCCATCGGCGGCCTCGCCGCGCGCATCGCGTGTGCCGCGCTGATAGGCGAAAACCGGGCTGCCGGACATGCCTTTTGTGGACATGGCCTCGATCGCAATGCGTCGCGCGCTGCGCTCGCCCTCGATGCGATAATCCACCGACGGGTCGCTGGCGAAGAAGCCAGAGCGCGCAATCGGCGCGGGGTTCTCGACATTGGCGAGGCGCGAATAGCCATACATGATGACAGGCTCGCCTGGGATGCAGCTGCGGAAATCGGCATCCGTGCCAATATCGTCGCTGTCCACGGCGAGGATCGTAGGGTCATTGTCGATCTTGAAAACGGCGAGATCCTCATCGCTGTTCCATGAGATCGCCATGTCGCTCATCACCACGATGGGGTTGAGCACGAATGGCTCGAAATGATCGCGCTCGGCTCCGCGCTGCGCCTCACGCCGGCCCTGAATGATCAGGTCGTAGAGGTGATAGGCGGTCTTGTCCTTGACGAGATAATTGTAATCAATGCCATGCCGGTTGGTGACAACAAACAGCCGGCCCTTGCGCCGCACGAAAAAGCATGTGCCCTCGATCACCCGCATCGAGCCATCCTCGATGCTGGTGAAGCGCGACGCCATGCGGGCCGTCGCATAGTAGTATCGCTTGGGCGGGGGGATGAACATGGGTTTAGCCCACGCTCCCCTCAAGGCTGATCGCGATCAGCTTCTGCGCCTCAACCGCAAATTCCATCGGCAGCTGCTGGAGCACATCCTTGACGAAGCCATTGACGATGAGTGCCACCGCTTCCTCGGCTGAAAGCCCGCGCTGCATGCAGTAAAACAGCTGATCTTCCGCCACCTTGGAGGTGGTCGCCTCATGCTCGAACACCGCCGTCGAGGTCTTGCTCTCGATGTAGGGCACAGTATGCGCGCCGCACAGATCGCCGATCAGCAAGCTGTCGCAATTGGTGAAATTGCGCGCATTCGTCGCCTTGCGGTTGGCCGAGACGAGCCCGCGATAGGTGTTCTGCGAATGGCCGGCGGAGATACCTTTCGAGATGATCTTCGAGGTGGTATTCTTGCCCAGATGGATCATCTTGGTGCCGGAATCGACCTGCTGCCAGCCATTCGAAACTGCAATCGAATAGAACTCGCCGCGTGAGCCTTCGCCGCGCAGGATGCAGCTGGGATATTTCCAGGTGATGGCGGAGCCCGTCTCGACCTGCGTCCAGCTGATCTTGGAGTTCTTGCCCCTGCAATCGCCGCGCTTGGTGACGAAGTTGTAGATGCCGCCCTTGCCGTCCTTGTCGCCGGGATACCAGTTCTGGACAGTGGAGTATTTGATCTCGGCATCATCGAGCGCGATCAGCTCGACCACAGCGGCGTGGAGCTGGTTTTCATCGCGCTTGGGCGCGGTGCAGCCTTCAAGATAGCTCACATAGGAGCCCTTGTCGGCGATGATAAGCGTGCGCTCGAACTGGCCGGTGTTCTTCTCGTTGATGCGGAAATAGGTCGACAATTCCA
>JBOFIL010000512.1:0-1112 GCA_051650165.1 Allobosea sp. | reverse complement strand
CCTTTCCAGCCGGCATGGGCCGCGCCAATGACCTTCGCGCCGGCATCTGCAAACAGCAATGGCCCGCAATCGGCGGTGGAGATGCCCAGCGCCAGCCCAGCCACGCGCGTCACCATGGCATCCGCCTTGGGGCGCTCCTCGCCGAAGGCTTCAGTCACCACCAGCACATCAGGCGAATGGATCTGGTAGAGGCCCAGCAGATGATGCGCCGGCACGCCCAGGCTAGCGGCCATGCGCGTGCGATTTTCCAGCACAGCAGCACGGTCATCGCTTGAACCGACGCCGCCATTGAGGCCGGAATACATGCCGGTGGAGACGCCGCCCTCGCGGGTGAAGAAGGCGTGGCGGATACCAGGAAGGGCGAGGAGCGCATCTGACTGAATCATGGCTTCAGTGTCCCTCAGGTTGGCAAGCCCGGCAAGGGCGGCAATGTGGGCGCGCGTATGCACAAAACCTTGAACAGCGAGCCCATAGCGGTGTCGATGGATATGTCAGTCAGGCGTGCGACACCGCCAAGAATGCTGGCTGCTTGATCGGGCGTGGCCTTCGCACAGAGGCGTTCGGCGCGCTTTGTGATGCCCAGCGCATCCAGGAACGCAGCTTGTGTCGTGATGGGTTGTACAGCCGCGCCGGCCTTGTTGGCTGCTTTGGCCATGCGCTCGAAATCAACCTGCACGGTCAGGTCAGCCTCGCCCGGCCTCTCGAACACATCGACGAAGCGATGCCCCATCACCGCCTGCAACGTATCGCCTGTGCCGCTTTGCGCCGCGCCATAATCGATGAGCAGCGCCGCGCCGCCTTGGGCTGCGATATGGCGGGCCGCATCAGCCGTGATGCCTTCGGCCATTTCCGCGCGCTCGATGATGGTGCCATCGGGTGCATGGTCTGGCGCGTCGGCGAGCGCCGCTTGCGGATGCAGGCCGAACATCAGCCGGTCTTGCGCATCCAGCCCCACCAGCCGCTCATGCCATGCGCCGCCTTGTCGTTGGTATTGGCGGATGGGCAGCGCATCGAGAAACTCGTTGGCAATGAGAATGACCGGCCCAGATAAAGCCGTCTCAATCCGCTCATGCCATATAGGCGCGATGCTACTGCCTCCAAGCGTCTCAGCC
>JBOFIL010000511.1:0-10248 GCA_051650165.1 Allobosea sp. | reverse complement strand
GCCTTCGCCGGGCGAACGCATCGGTGTCTTGCTTTGCGGGGCCAATGTGGATCTGGCCAAGCTTGACGCCTCCCAATGAGGCGTCCAAGAGGCCCGGCATTTGTGAAAGGTGGTTGAGTTGAGCTTCGTTGATCTTGCCACGCAGAACTTGCTGTCACCCATGGTGCTGTTCTTTGCCCTGGGGCTGGCGGCTGCGCTGGCGCGGTCTGATCTGTCTGTTCCTGAGTCCGTCGCCAAGTTTCTGGCGCTGTATCTGATGATGGCGATCGGCTTCAAGGGCGGCGTCGCAGTGGCCAAATCCGGTCTTGATGGCAAGCTTGCTTCAGCGATGCTGGCCGGCATCGTGCTTTCGGCGGTCATACCCGTGATTGGCTATGCGCTCCTCAAGGCAACGACACGCCTGCCCATCGTGGATGCGGCAGCGGTGGCTGCGCATTATGGCTCGATCTCCATCGTCACATTCGTGGCGGGCACGCAGGTGATCACCGGCCTGAACCTGCCCTATGAGGGCTATCTCGTCGCGGTCGCCGCTGTGATGGAAACGCCCGCGATCATGACGGCGTTGCTGATCGTCAACCGGGCGCGCAAGGAGGCGGCGGCCAGTGGCCAGCCGGTGCAGGCTGGCGAAAGTTTTGGCACGCTGCTTCGCGAGATTGGCCTCAATGCCTCGGTGGTCATGCTGGTCGGCGCGTTCTTCATTGGCTGGATCACCGGCGAGCGCGGCATGAAGGCGGTTGATCCGCTGGTGAATGGGCTGTTCTTCGGGCTGATCTGCTTCTTTCTGCTCGATATGGGGCTGGTGGCCGGGCGCGGTCTGCGCGATGGCCTCAAGCAGCTTGGCGTGCCTGCCATCCTGTTCGGGATATACATGCCGATCATTTCAGCGCTACTGGCGACATGCATGTGCCTCGTGCTCGGCCTTTCGCGCGGCGGCGCGGCGCTGCTGATCACGCTCACGGCCTCGGCTTCCTATATCGCCGTGCCGGCAGCCATGCGCCTTGCTTTGCCCGAGGCGCGACCATCGATCTACCTCACGCTCTCGCTGGGCGTCACCTTCCCGTTCAATCTCACCCTCGGCATCCCATTCTACATCTGGCTTGCCGGGCTGGTGGCGCGATAAGGGCCGGACTCATCCATGAAAACCTATCCGAAAAAGCGCATCGCCATCGTCATCGAACAGCCAGCGCTGAAGCGCGTCCTCGATACGCTCGATCGCCTGGCCGTGACGGGATACACGGTTTATCCAGTCATTGCCGGACGGGGCCGCGAAGGCTCATGGCGCGCGGATGATCTTGTCTCTGATGCAGGCCGCATGGTCAGCGTGGTGTGCATCTGTGACCCTGGCAAGGTCGATCAGGTGATCGAGCCGGTTTATGCGATTGTCGCCCGCCATGTGGGGATCGTGTCAATTTCCGATTGTGAGGTGATCCGGCCGGATCATTTCAGATAGGCTCTCTTTCCTGATAGCTACTTAGACAGTGACTGCGGAGAGACATGATCGGTCGCACCATCGCCGCCGCCATCGGCGCATTCGCGGCTTTCGCAGCCAGCCAGGTGCCGGAATTCGCGCAGCAGTATCGCCAACGTCTCGGCGGCGCCCTCGATGAACTCACGACAATCGTGCAGCGCTTCGATGCCGATGCCGCGCGTCAGGGTTTTTCGCGCGATCAGGGGCTCACACGGCTGAAAGAGGCGAGTGACCCGTTCCAGCGCCAGCGCGCGAGCGCCGAGGAAGCCAATATCCGCCGGCAGGAGCGCTTGAAGCTGCAAAAGGAGGTGCTGGCACAATCGGGCCCGGTGGTGCGCGTGACCGCATTGCTCACGGAAGGTGACCGCGAGCTGATGGACCGCACGCTCACCGAATTCGAGCCCGCCATGCCAGTGACGGCGGAGGGCACAATGCTTGCCGCCGGCGGTTTTGCCAGCGGGTATCTGCTCACGCGCCTGACTGGCGGGTTATTGGCCGCGCCGTTCAGGCGGCGCAGGCGCGTTGCTGCACCCGCGCCCCCGCAGAAAGCAGCTTAACGCACCAGGATGTTGCGGAACTGCCAGGGGTCTTTCGTGTCGATGTCCTCGGCAAAGAAGCCGGGGCGGTCCTTCAGAGGGGTCCAATCGGTGTAATGGCCGGTGACGGGGCCAAGATAGGGCATCTGCACCTCAAGGCAGCGCTTGTAGTCCATCTCGTCGGCCTCGGTGATGCCGGCGTCCGGGTTCTCCAGCGCCCAGACCATGCCGGCGAGCACGGCAGAGGTCACCTGCATGCCGGTGGCGTTCTGATAGGGCGCAAGTTTGCGCGTTTCCTCGATGGAAAGCTGCGAGCCATACCAATAGGCATTCTTCTTGTGGCCATAGAGCAGCACGCCCAGCTCATCGATGCCGTCGACGATCTCGTTCTCGTCCAGGATGTGGTGTTTCTCCTGCATCTTGCCGGCAGCGCCGAATGTCTCGTGCAATGACAGCACGGCATCATTGGCCGGGTGATAGGCATAATGGCAGGTCAGGCGGTAGCTGGTCTTGCCGGTCTTCTTGTCCTTCAGCGTGTAGTAATCGGCAATCGAGATCGCCTCATTATGGGTGACAAGAAAGCCATATTGCGCACCCGGTGTCGGGCACCATGAGCGCACACGCGTGTTGGCGCCGGGCTGGAGCAGATAGATCGCCGCCTTGCAGCCCTTGCTGTGCTTGCGGCCATTCTTCGGCATCCATTTCTCATGCGTGCCCCAGCCAAGCTCTGCCGGTTGCATGCCCTCAGAGAGGAAGCCTTCGACCGACCAGGTGTTGACGAAAACACCAGCTGGCTTGGGGTTGCGAGAGCGCTGTGTGTCGCGCTCGGCGATGTGGATGCCCTTGACGCCGGCCTTCTTCATCAGCGCGCCCCAATCGGCGCGGGTTTTTGGCTCCTTGAAGGAAAGGCCCATGTCACTGGCGATGTTGACCAGCGCCTGCTTGACGAACCAGCTCACCATGCCGGGATTGGCCCCGCAGCAGGAGACGGCGGTCTTGCCGCCAGGGTTCGCGCGGCGCTCATCCAGCACGCGTTCGCGCAGGCTGTAATTGGAGCGCTCGGAAGGCCCCAGCTTGCTGTCATAATAGAAGCCGGCCCAGGGCTCGGCCACGGTGTCGATATAGAGTGCGCCGACCTTGCGGCACAGCGCCATGATGTCGACCGAGGAGGTATCAACCGAGAGGTTGACGCAGAAGCCCTGCCCGCCGCCCTCGGTGAGGAGAGGCTTGAGCAGTTTCTTATAATTGGCCTTGGTCACGGCCTCCTGGATAAAGCGCACGCCATGCTTCTTTAGCAGCTCCGCGCCGCTGTCATTGGGATCGATCACCACAAAACGCTTCGGGTCATATTTGAAGTGCCGTTCGATCAGCGGCAGCGTGCCTTTGCCGATCGAGCCAAAGCCGATCATGACGATAGGGCCGGTGATTTCACCGTGGACAGGCCAGTTGCTCATGTGGCGGGGAACCTTGTCAGTCGAGTTGCTGGTGGAAAACGAGAAGCTATGACGCCGCACACAAAGCAAGCGCGGCTGACAGCGTCAACCGCGTTTGCGAAAAGCTGATGAATTCGCTGATGTGTCGTGGTGCCGCGTATCGAATTTTCTGGGCTTAGCGACGGTTTGCCATTGCGCTCACGCGGCGGGCTTCACGCTGGCGCAGGGCCAGCAGCACGAAGGCCGCACAGCATGTCAACGGGCCAGCCACGGCGGGCAGCGGCGGCAGGCGAACGCCAGAACCATCCAGCGCACCAAAGCCGAGCCCAACCACGCCCACAAAGCACAGCGCCATGCCTGCTGCCAGCGTGATCAGCATGCGCTGCGTCTCGCCAAGGCGGATCATGTAGCGTGGAAAGCTGCGCGAAGCCGCGGCACAGCCAAGGCCGCTGAGGCCAATCAACGCGAAGCCTTTCAGCTTGAAGCTGATCAGATCAGGGTGAATGCCGGCAAGCAAGCCATCAAGCGGCAGGAAGGCGAGCCCTCCCACCCCTCCAAGCGCGATCAAAGCCAGCAGAAATGTTGGCACGGCATCAGGGTCACGGTGCGTTGTCATGGACGGTTCTCCATCATTCAACACCACTATCTCAGGCAGGTGTGAGAAAACCTTGAGGCGGAACGTTCAAATTTTAAAGGTTCGCGCGCTGGCCTCAGGCGGCCCTGGCCACAGGAGCTACTGCACGGCGCGGCGCAAAGGCCCCGGCAGCAGTCAGCATGCCGGTTGCGCCTTGAAGTGCGCCCGGTTGCAGCTCAAGCCCAAGGAAGCGCGCACGATCTACCGGGCCCGGCATGTCAAGCGCCTGCGTGAGCTCCGCCGTAAAGCCGAACCGTGCGTAATACGGTGCATCGCCCACCAGCAGGATGGCGCGGTGGCCGGCAAAGGCGGCTTCCGCAATCGCACGGCGCATCAGCTTGCCGCCAATGCCTGCTCCTTGCGCTTCGGGCGCAACGGCAAGGGGTCCCAGCAGCAGCGCAGGGGTTGCGCCGGCCAGCACATGCCACAGGCGAACGGAGCCGATGATCGCGCCCATCTCATCATGAGCGACAAGCGCAAGCCCTTCCGCCGGCAGGCGGTGACGGCGCAGCTTCTCCGAGGATTTCTTGATGCGGCCCGATCCCATGGCGCGATCCAGCAAGGCTTCGCGCGCGGCAAAATCCTGCGCTGATTCCTCACGGATGGTGAGGGCGCGTGGGGCAAAGCCAAGCGTTTCGATGGCAAGCGTTTGCATGCGGAAGTCTCCTTGACGTGATGTGCTGGTCGCATGCTGCCGCGCAAAACCGGTGACCACTTTTGCGCTGCATGCTCCCGGCATGGAGACCCTCGCACCAACCGGGAGACCGGTGGCCGTTCGGGAAATGGCAGGGAGGGGGAGGCCGGCGCGATGGCTCGCACCGGCAAGGTGATCAGCTGGCTGGCTGCCTCAGATCACATACTGCTTCAGGGGCGGGAAGCCGTTGAACGCGACAGCCGAATAGGTTGTCGTGTAGGCACCTGTGCCCTCGATCAGCACCTTCTCGCCGATCTCGATGCTGACGGGAAGCATGTAGGGATGCTTCTCGTAGAGCACATCGACCGAGTCGCAGGTCGGGCCGGCAAGAATGCAGGCCATGGTCTCGTCGCCATCATGATCCGTGCGGATCGGATAACGGATCGACTCGTCGATCGTCTCGGCGAGGCCGCCGAACTTGCCAATGTCGAGATAGACCCAGGCCACTTTGTCGTCGGCGCTTTTCTTCGAGATGAGCACGACCTCCGACTCGATGATGCCGGCATCACCCACCATGCCGCGGCCCGGCTCGATGATCGTCTCGGGGAGCTGGTTGCCGAAATGCTTCGACAGCGCCTGGAAGATCGCGTCGCCATAGGCCGGCACACCCGGAACCGGCTTGAGAGAGCGCGCGGGGAAGCCGCCGCCGAGGTTGACCATCTTCAGCGCCATGCCGCGAACGGCACATTCACGGAAGATCGCCGAGGCGGAGGCGAGGGCCGAATCCCACGCGCCGGTGTTCGCCTGCTGCGAGCCGACATGGAAGGAAACGCCATGCGCACCAAGGCCGAGGCGATGGGCGTGCTCCAGCACGTCCGGTGCCATTTCCGGGTCGCAGCCGAACTTGCGCGAAAGCGGCCAGTCAGCACCGGCACCGTCGCACAGGATGCGGCAGAACACGCGCACATCCGATGCACCAAGCGTCTTGGCGGAGCGGGCGATCTTCTCGACCTCTGCCTCGCAATCAACCGCAAGCAGCCGCACGCCAAGCTCAAGGGCGCGCAGAACATCGCGCTCTTTCTTGATCGTGTTGCCAAAGGAGATGCGGTCTGCTTTCGCGCCAGCCGAGAGCGCCATCTCGATCTCGACGACCGAGGCGCAATCGAAGCAGGAGCCCAGCTTGGCAAGCAAACGCAGCACTTCCGGCGCCGGGTTCGCCTTCACCGCATAAAACACGCGGGTATCGGGAAGGGCGCGCGAAAACGCGATGTAGTTGTCGCGCACGACCTCAAGGTCAAGCACGAGGCATGGGCCGTCTTCACGGCGCTCACGAAGGAATTCACGAATGCGCTCGGTCATGGCGCTGCTCCCCGGCGCAAATGGCGCCGATGCGATGTTCCCCGATTGACAATGCTGCGACGCATGGCGCGATGGAGACGCCATAGCGGACAGCAAGGCCTTTCGGACCCTGGACACCGTCGTTTGCAGGAGACCCCGCACGCCCGGCAATGAAGGACAAGCCTCTTTGAACCGCCGGATGTGGAACCCGGCTGAGACCAAAAAAGCCCGCTCCGTCGTTGCTTCAAGTCACGTCCCTGGTGGAGAACCAGGTGTGCCGGTTTCGCCTCCGGCTGCCGATCAGGGGTTCGGGATCAGCTGATCCCGGGCGGCTGTCCGGCCTCTTGTCCGGATGCCCACCGACCGACACGCGACCACAGGCACGTGCGAATTGGGTGAAGTGGATATACGGCCAGCTTCCCCCCTGCACAAGTATTTTTTTGTGAATATTCGTTCAGTTTTTTTAACGAGGTAAACACTGGCACCAGCAAGGCTTTTTACCGTTTTTTGCCTGTGGCTTTTGTAGCCGGCTGGACCAAGGCCGCGCCATCGCCTAAGTGACGCCATGCAAGCGCCTTTCCAGGCTGCGCTGTGTGCCATATCCATGCCCTGAACTGCCTTTCAATACCCCCGCTTGTCCTCTCACGGTGCCAAAATTCGCCATGTCGCACTTCACCCGCCGCGCCTTGATGACCGGTCTTTCGGCCCTGGCGCTCAGCGCCGCTCATGCCGCACTGGCGCAGACGCCCGGCAATGGAACGCGGCCCCAGCCTGCCCCAAGCCCTGCGCCGCCCTCCACTGCGGCCCAGCCTCAGCCCAGCTTCTCCTACGAGCAGCTCGTGCGCCGTGCGCGGGACATGGCGGCATCGGCCCATGAGGCTTCTCCGGCGTTGCCTGAGGCGCTGGCCAAGCTCGATTTTGATGCATGGCGGGACATCCGCTTCCGTCCCGAGCGCGCGCTCATGGGTCCGCCTCAGGCGCAGGCCGGCCAGCCGCAACCAGCCGGCTCGCCGTTCCGCATGCAGATGTTCCATCCCGGCTTCCTCTTCAATCAGCCTGTGGTGGTCAATATTCTGCGCGGCGGCGTGCCCATGCCGGTGCCCTATTCAGCGCAGCTGTTCGATTATGGCCGCAACAGGTTCGAGCGGCCCCTGCCGGTCAATCTCGGCTTTGCCGGCTTCCGCCTGCATTACCCCCTCAACGAGCCGCGGCTGTTTGATGAGCTGATCTCTTTCATCGGGGCGAGTTATTTCCGCGTGCTAGGCCGCGGCCAGAAATATGGGCTTTCCGCTCGTGGCCTCAGCCTCAATGCGGGCCAGAAGGACAGCGAGGAGTTCCCGGCCTTCCGTGAGTTCTGGATCGAGGCACCGGCAGCTGATGCTGACCGGGTGATCATCTATGCGCTGATGGATTCAGCCTCGCTCACCGGGGCATTCCGCTTCCAGGTCTATCCGGGCGATGCCACCGTGGTGGATGTGACCGCGACGCTTCATGCCCGCAAGCGGGTGGAGAAGGTGGGGCTTGCCCCGCTGACCTCGATGTTCTTTACCGGCGAGAATGACCGGCGCTATTTCGATGATTTCCGCACCGAGCTGCATGATTCAGACGGGCTGCTGGTGCATACGGGCGCAGGCGAGTGGCTCTGGCGGCCATTGCGCAATCCGAAGGAGCCGGCGATTTCGGCCTTTGTCGACAAGGCTCCGCGCGGCTTCGGGCTGATCCAGCGCGACCGCGTGTTCGAGCATTATCAGGATCTCGATCTCAACTATGAGCTGCGCCCCTCCTACTGGATCGAGCCGGAGGGCGATTGGGGCGAGGGCCATATCGAGCTGATTGAACTCCCCACCACTGACGAGACCAATGATAATGTCGTCGCGCTCTGGGCCCCCAAGGTGCCGCTGGAGCCGGGCAGGGAGGCGGTGTTCCGCTATCGCCTCAGCGCGATGATGGACACCACCGATCTGCATCCGGGCGGGCATGTGCTCAATACCTATCAGGCCAAGCCCAAGGCGCTCGGCTCTGGCGAGCAGCCGCCGCCGGGCGCGCGGCGCTTTATTGTCGATTTCACCGGCGGCGATCTCGACTATCACCTCGGCGAAGCTGACAAGGTCGAGCTGGTTCCCACAATCTCGCAAGGGCGCGTCTTGCGCTCCTTCATCGTGCCGAACCCGAAGATCGAGGGTTTCCGCGCCTTCATTGATGTGGCGCTGGAGCCTGGGCAATCGGCGGATCTGCGCGCCTTCCTGCGCTCTGGCTCCAAGGCGCTGACCGAGACCTGGACCTATCCCTACAAGGCGGAGTGACCCGCAGGCACAAGCCTCACGCTTTCGCTGCCACCACCTCTATCTCCACCTTGAACTCCGGCTTCGTGAAGCCGGAGACGATCATCAGCGTCGAGGCAGGCGGCGGTGTGCCGACATGCGCATCGCGTGAGGCCATGTAGCCCGCCATATGCTCCCTTGCGGTGACATAGGCATTGATGCGCACAACATCGCCAAGGTCCATGCCGGCTTCAGCCAGAATGGCAGCGATGTTGGCGAAACACAGATCGGCCTGACGCTGCACATCTTCGGGGATGGTTTCGTCGGCAGCGATGCCAAGCTGGCCGGAGCAGAACACCAGGCGCTTGGCCGCCGGCACCTCGATGCCATGGCTATAGCGCGCGAAAGGCGCGCGGATTGAGGAGGGGGTGAGAGCGCGCATGTTCAATTCCTTGATGTGGCCGGCGGCATGCAAGTCGACTGGCCCCTTGCAAGGCGCTCAAGATAGCCATGCAGGCACGTGCAGTCTCTCGCAGTTAAGACTGGCTTAACCATGTCGGTCCAGAGCCAAGACGGTTTGCCGCATCAAATTGGCCCTGCGTCACAGTCCCGCCTTTTTGCCCCGGCATGGGATGCGCGCCACTCACAGCCCATCCGTTCAAAGTCCTCGCCTTTTCAGGATATAGCGTCTTGTTGTCAGCCGCAGCGTTGCGCCCCACCCGTCGCCATCTCCTGGCCGGCATGTCATCCGTGCTGGCGCTGGGGCTTTCCGGCTGCCTGGGGTTGGACCGCGAGATGATCGGGCTGGCGGTTGCGGAGCCTGCCAATTCACCGCTTCGGGCTGACCCGACCTTGCTGATCGCGACCACGCGCCGCGTGGCGGGCGAGGGCACTGTATCGCCCTATTTCAGTGCGGATCGTGGGCGCGGGCTGACCTTTGCAAGAGCGCGGCTCAATCCGCCATCTGACTCGAACTACGTGTCGCGGCTGGCATCTGGTGCCAATGCCGATTGGGCCATCGCCCGGCTTGATCGGCGGGTCACCGCGGAAGCTGCCCGTGCCTTTGCCGAGGCTGCCAGTGGGCGCGATGTGTTGCTGTACATCCATGGCTATAACGAGACCTTCGAGACAGCTGCGACGGGTGCGGCAGCCCTGGCGGATGGCATTGGCTTCAAGGGCCAGGCCGGCATGTTCGCCTGGCCATCGGGCGGGCGGCTGATCAATTATGGCTATGATCGCGAGAGCGCGCTGTGGACGCGCGATGCACTGATCGATGTGCTGCGCACACTATCAGCCAGCCCAAGCATTGGTCGGGTGCACATTGTAGCCCATTCCATGGGAGCCTTTCTGGTGCTGGAGGCCTTGCGCCAGCTGGCCGCGCTTGAAGCGTCTGCCAAGAACCGCATTGGCGCACTGGTGCTGGCATCCCCTGATGTGGACATTGACCAGTTCGAGAATGCGGTGAAGGCGCTGGGGCCGCTCAGCCAGCGCATCACGGTCATCTCCGCCACCAATGACCGTGCGCTTGCTGTTTCAGCGCGGCTGGCCGGGGGCATCGCCCGTGCTGGTGCATCGGAGCGCGAGAGGCTGGAGGCCTTGGGCGTGCGGGTGGCGGACGCTTCAGAGCATGGCGGCTGGAGCCTGGTGCGGCATGATCTGTTCCTCACCAATGAGGATGTGCGGTCCGTGATTGCCCGCGCGGTGGCAAGATCCAGCTAGCACGCACGGCGCCCCTTGCTTCACCCAATGAAAAAGGCCGGTGCTGGGCACCGGCCTTGGAAGCATCTTATGTTCGGTTGGTCAGAGGCTCGCTGCGCCGCGGGCCGCCTGATCATACTGGCCGGATAAAGTGCGCATTTTCTCGGCCATGTTCGAGATTGCCTCACTGTCGATTCCGGCGGCAAGCACGGAGCGCACCAGCAGCGCCTCGCGCACCTTGAAGTA
>JBOFIL010000510.1:0-2710 GCA_051650165.1 Allobosea sp. | reverse complement strand
CCTGACATCATGCCCATCGCGATGCTCATGCGCGCGCCGCCCAGATGCGAGATCAGCATGGCGAAAACAAATGCAATGATGAGCTGGGAAACCAGATTGATCACATAAGGTGCCCATTCCGGGCCCCAGTTGCCATTCTGCTTGATCTCGGCCTCGGTTTTGCCCATCGCCGCGAGCCATGGCTTCGAGAGCAGCGTGTACCAGATGCCGCCAAAGACGAAGGCGGCGATTGCGGCGGCGAGAACGGCGAGAAGGCTGACTTTGGCAAGCATCGTGATAGTCCCCCAGATTTTAGGAAAAGGTCGGTTCTTTGGAAAAGGTTGGTTTTTTGGATAGTCTCGAACAGATACTAGAGCCCGCCCATCTTGCAAACGAGCGCCCATTCTTCAACCGTCACCGGCTGCACGGAAAGCCGCATGGACGTGACAAGGCTCATCTTGGCAAGGGCTGGCGTTGCCTTGATCTCGGCAAGGCTCACAGCGCGCGGCAGCGCCTTGGCGGCCTTGAGGTCTACCACCACCCAAGGGTCTCCCGGTTCCGCTGTGGGGTCTGGGTAGGCTTCGCGAATCACCTCGACAATGCCGACAATCTCCAGGCCCTCATTCGAATGGTAGAAGAAGCCCTGATCGCCAAGCCTCATGGCTTTCAGGTTCAGCTTGGCGGAATGGTTGCGAACACCATCCCAATAGGTGCCCTTCGCGCCAGCCGCGACCTGAGCCTGCCAGGACCATTTGAACGGTTCGGATTTATAGAGCCAATGGGCCATGGCAATTCCTCAATCAGCTTTGGGCGGGGCAAGCGCCGCGACCGGGCGTGCATCCTCCGCAGCCGTATCGGCAAAGGCCGCGAGCGCCTCAGACAGCGCGCGGGCATCGGCGGCTGAGAGGTCGATCCGGGCCAGGCCCTCGCCCAGCGGTGTTTCGATACGGATTACGCGCAGGCCCGTTTCGCGGCGGCGTCGTGGCTGGATATTGAGCGAGCCGCCCGCCTCAAGCGACATGGATTGAGTGAGGCCCAGCTCTTCCGATCCGACAGCGGCCTTGGCGGCGGCAAGGCCCTTGGCGAGTTTGTTGATGAAATCCATGTGATGCGTCTCAGCGTTCGATCCAGGGATGGGGCGTGTTTTCCTGCCAACCCTGATTATGCAGCAAGGGCAAGTCGGCGACGAAGGCCGGGTGTCCAAGGCATAGATAGGCTGTCAAACGCCACGTTGGTTCAGCATCAAGGATAGCGCAAGCCTTTGCTTCATCCAGGATGGACACCCATCCAACGCCCAGGTTTCGGGCGCGTGCTGCCAGCCATAACGCATGGATCGCCATGGCCGATGAATAATCCAGCGTATCGGGCATGGTGCGGCGGCCAAGCCCATGCCCTTGCGCAGGATCGAGGACGGTGAACACCGCAAGATGTTCCGGTGCCTCTCTCAAGCCTGCTAGTTTTAGCGCCAGATAGGCCTGCCGCTGTTCTCCGGAATAGGCATTTGCAGCCTCGGCGTTGCAGCGCTCATACAGCTCGGTGATTTTCTCGCGCAAGGCGGGCTGTCTCACCCGCATCACCCGCCAGGGGCGGGAGTTGCCCACCGAGGGTGCCAGCTCCATTGCAGCCGAAAGTTGGCTCATATCCTCTGCCATAACAGGATCGGGCAGAAAATGCCGCACATCGCGCCGCCAGCGCATGATGTCGTGCAAGGTTGCCTCGGCTTCTGGTGCAAACCTCATTGTGATCGCCCGGTGTGCGTGACCTGATCGATCATTCACGCCTCTGAGCGTGGCGGGCGGGCGAGCAATGTCTGCATCGCAATCTTGACGCTGATGTGTCCCGCCACCAGCGCTGCGACTTGCTCGGCAATCGGCATCTCCAGCCCGCGCGCTTGCGCCAATTGAACCAGCACGGGCGCGGTCAGCGCGCCTTCCGCCAGCTTTCCGCCGCTCGCCTCATCGGGTGAGGTACCTTGCCCTAGCGCCAGCCCAAAGCTGAAGTTGCGAGATTGGCTTGAGCCGCAGGTCAACACGAGATCGCCGAGGCCGGAAAGGCCCATGAGCGTTTCCGGCTGGCCGCCATAGGCCGCCGCGAAGCGCCTGAGCTCAGCAAAGCCGCGCGCCACCAACGCGGCGCGCGCGCTTTCGCCAAGGCCCATGCCGATGGCGATGCCGCAAGCGATGGCGAGCACATTCTTGGTGGCCCCGCCAATCTCGACCCCGCGCAAATCCGTGCCGTGATACAGCCGGAAGGAGGCGCTGGTGAGCGAGGCGGCAAGCGCTTCCGCGATGATCGCATCGGTGCAGGCCAGCGAAACGGCGGTTGGCATGCCCTTGGCGACATCGACAGCAAAACTGGGGCCGGACAGCATCGCGATGGGGCGGCCCGGCAATGCATCTGCCGCGACCTCGCCCAGAAAATGCCCTGTGGCGCGATCAATGCCCTTGGCGCAGAGCACAAGTGGCGCGCCCCTGCGCATGGTCATCGCCAAGGCTGGCGCCATCTCACCCAGCGTCTGTGCTGGCGTAACGAACAGCACCGCATCTGCGCTGGCACAAGCTGCCAGATCAGCCGTGGGTGTGATGGCATCTTCAAGGCTTACGCCCGGCAGGCGGCGCGCGTTCGTGCGTGCCGCGGCCATTTCAGCGGCATGGGCAGGATCGCGCGTCCACAATGTCACCTTGCGGCCAGCACGGGCGGCAGCATTGGCAAGGGCCGTGCCCCATGCGCC
>JBOFIL010000509.1:0-5470 GCA_051650165.1 Allobosea sp. | reverse complement strand
GAGCGCGCGCCGATGAAGCAGTTATCCTCGATGATGGTCGGGTTGGCCTGCAGAGGTTCCAGCACGCCGCCAATGCCGACGCCGCCGGAAAGATGCACATTCTTGCCGATCTGCGCGCAGGAGCCGACAGTCGCCCAGGTGTCGACCATCGTCCCGCTGTCGACATAGCCGCCAATGTTCACGAAGGACGGCATCAGCACCACATTCGCGCCGATGTACGCCCCGCGCCGCACAGTGGCAGGCGGCACAGCCCGGAAGCCGGCATTGCGGAAATTTTCCGGTCCCCAGCCATCGAATTTCGACGGAACCTTGTCCCACCACACGCCTTCGCCGGGGCCGCCGCCGATGATGGCATTATCGGCGAGGCGGAAGGAGAGCAGCACGGCTTTTTTCAGCCACTGATGTGTCACCCAGCTCTCGCGGCCGGTCTTGCCGGGCACCTTTTCGGCCACGCGTGCCTTGCCTGAGTCCAGCAGCTCGATGGCGGCCTCGACTGCCTCTCTGGTCGCGCCCTTGGTCTGCGGCGTCAGCTCGGCGCGCGCCTCCCAGGCGGCATCAATCGTCGCGGCAAGATCATTGTAGGACATGGCGGCAGGTTCCGGCTTTCGGGATTGCATTCGTGCTGGAGCGATGCCCCAGCTAGGGCATGCCCGTCAAGCAGTGCCCATCAAGCGCGAACATTCAAGCCGGATGCACGCCTGCTGTCTCGATGCGGCCAAGAAAACCCGTCAGGTCATGCGTCATGAAGTCGATGTGGCGCTCAGCGGCGGCCATCTGCTCGAAGCTTTCGCGGTAAGGGTCTGGCGTGCGCGGGAGCACCAGCACAGTGCCCATGCCCAGCGCGTGGGGCACGAGCAGATTCTTGGCAATGTCTTCGAACATAGCGGCGCGCTTGGGGTTCACGCCGTGGCGTTTGAGGAAGATGTCATAAGCCAGGGGCTCTGGCTTGGGCGTGAAACCGGCATCGGCAATATCGAAGATGTCTTCGAAATGCTGGCGGATTCCAAGCTTGCCCGAGACATTCTCGGCATGGCCGCGCGAGCCATTGGTCAGGATCAGCTTGCGCCCCGGCAGGCGGGCAATCGCCTGCCCCAGCATCGGATCGGGATCGAGATCGGACAGATCAATCTGGTGGACGAAATCGAGGAACTCGGCGGGCGAGACGCCCTGCTCCTGCATCAGGCCCTTCAGTGTCGTGCCATAGCGATGATAATAATATTTCTGGAGCGCGCGCGCCGAGAGGCCATCAAGCCCGAACAATTCGGAGAGGAACAGCGTGATCCTGTCATCGACCTGTGGCCACACCCGCGCCTCATGCGAATAGAGCGTGTTGTCGAGATCGAAGATCCAGGTCTCGACATGCATCAGCCGGCTAATCAACGCCAGGCTGTCCTCGGCGGGTGCATGGTTGGCATTGGGTGCTGGCGGCGAGGTCAAGGCATTCATCGTTTTTCTTCGGGCCATGGGAGATAGGCCCGGAAGCTTGCGCTGCAAGGGTTAACGGAACCCTCAGCTGCACTGGCTGAGACTTCGTCACGCCTTCTTGAGGAACTCCGTGCGCAGCACCAGGCCTTTGATCTTCTCAACGCGGCATTCCACCTCTGCTGGGTCATCTGTCAGATGAATGCCCTTGACCATCGTGCCGCGCTTGAGCGTGACCGATGTGCCCTTGACCTTCAGATCCTTGATGAGGGTGACGTTGTCGCCCTCGCTAAGGACCGCGCCGTTGCTGTCGCGTGTTTCCATCGCCATTCCCCCCCAGCTCAGCGCCGGATCAGCGTGCCGAGGCCATGATCGGTGAACAGCTCGATCAAGGTGGCATGCGGCACCTTGCCATCAAGGATGACAACGGCCTCGACGCCGCGCTCCAGCGCATAGATGCAGGTTTCGATCTTGGGGATCATGCCGCCGGTGATGGTGCCTTCCGCGATCAGCTTGCGGCATCCCTCGATGGTCAGCTCGGGGATCATCTTCTTGTTCTTGTCGAGCACGCCCGGCACATCTGTCAGCAGCAACAGGCGCTTGGCCTTCAGCGAGCCTGCAATCGCACCTGCAAACGTGTCGGCGTTGACATTGTAGGTCTGGCCCTTCTCATCGGCGCAGACTGGCGCAAGCACGGGGATCAGCTCGGCCTTGAGCACGGCATCAAGCACGGCGGTGTTGATTTCTGCCGGCTCGCCGACGAAACCAAGATCGAGGATTTCCTCGATCTTGGAGTCAGGATCGACCACCGTGCGCGTGACCTTGCGCGCGGTCGCCATGCCGCCATCCTTGCCGCACAGGCCGATGGCCTTGCCACCCTCGCGCGTGATGTAGCCGACAATCTCTTTGTTGACCGAACCGGCCAGCACCATCTCGACCACATCGACCGTGGCCTGATCCGTGACGCGCAGGCCCTGCTTGAACTCGGATTTGAGGCCAAGCTTCTGCAGCATCCGCGCAATCTGCGGCCCGCCGCCATGGCAGACAACGGGCTTGAGGCCGGATTGCTCCAGCAGCACCACATCCTCGGCGAAATCCTCGGCGGTGGCGGCGTCGCCCATGGCATTGCCGCCATATTTGATCACGACCACTTCCTGATCATAGCGCTGCATATGCGGCAGCGCCTGCACCAGAAGGTCAGCCAGAACCGATGGCGAAAGCTCGTCAGGATCAAGCATGGCAGCGCTCCGGTGCGGCGTCAGGGGTGAGTCATCAGGCAAAGTTTCAGGCAAAGCTTCAAGCAAGCGTGCTCATACCCAACCCGCGCCACAAGGCAAGCGCATCGGCGCGTGCCTGGTTCAGCGATTTTGCTGTGGCAGCAAGGCTGCAACAACCATCCCGAGCCAGCCGGCAATCGCCAGCATGCCGCCCACAGGCGCGGCCATGGCGAACAGCCGTTCGGTGTAAAGCCCACGCATGGCCATGTCGGCAGCAAACAGTGCAACGCCAAGAGTGAGCATAGCAAGGGCGATCTGGCTGGCTGTTGCGTGAAGATGCCCGGCTTTTCGCGCCAATGTGCCTGCCATCAGCGCTGGTGCATGGAACAAGAGCATCTGGCCCGCCAGCGTCATCTGTCCTCCGGCGACATGCGCGCCGCTTGCCAGCGCGGAAACGCCGCAGAGGCCGAACAGGGCGGCAACAACGAGATGGATGCGGGTGATGGTCATTGACCCAGCCTAGATGACCTGCCGGTCCTTCAGCAGCCCTGCGATGGCTGTGCGCAGTGCCTCGACGCCTTCGCCGGTTTCGCTGGAGGTGAGCAGAATGTCGGGGTGTGCCGCAGGGCGCTTGGCGATAGCTTTCGCCACGCTTTCCAGCACATGGCTGCGTGCCGCGCCCTTCACGGCATCGGCCTTGGTCAGCACGATCTGGTAAGAGACGGCGGCGCGGTCGAGCTCTTCAAGGATGGGTGCATCGGTGGTCTTCACGCCGTGCCTTGAATCAATCAGCACGAAGATACGCGCGAGATTTGGCCGCCCGCGCAGGTAATCATGGATCAGGCCTGTCCAGGCCGCGACCTTTGTCTTGGAGGCCTCGGCATAGCCATAGCCCGGCATATCGACCAGTGTCAGCGGCAGGGGGGCGTTGTTCATTTCGGCGCGAAAGAAAATCAGCTCCTGCGTGCGCCCCGGCGTGTGCGAGGTGCGCGCCAGCGCCTTGCGGTTGGTCAGCGCATTGATCAGGCTCGATTTGCCGACATTGGAGCGCCCGGCAAAGGCGATCTCAAGCCCCTGCATGGGCGGGAGTTCGCCGAGCTTTGCCGTGGCCCAGGCAAAATCCCATGGCGCGGTGAAGAGCTTGCGCCCAAGCTCGGCCAGATCAGCGTCAGGCAGCGCCTCGTCTGTCATCGCCTGACGCTCATGGCTCACTTTTTCTTCCTGCGAACCTTTGTCGAGCCGGTTTTCGTTGCAGTCACAGCAGCAGCTTGTGCTGTTTCGGCCACCGAGCTTGCCGCCTTGGCGGCTGACGTCTCGGTTTCAGTCTTGGCCGAAGTGGGCTTTGCAGCTGCGGCCGCCACGGTCGCGATATTCGCATTGGCAGCCGGCTTCACGAACAGCGCCTTGATGTTGTCGAACAGCTCGATCTTCGTGTTGTTCTTTTTCATGATGTAGCCCTGCTGCAGCACCGAGAGCAGGTTGTTCCATGTCCAGTAAATCACGAGGCCAGCCGGGAACGACGCCAGCATGAAGGTGAAGACAATCGGCATCCAGGTGAAGATCTGCTTCTGCACTGGATCTGGTGGATCCGGGTTCATCTTCATCTGAACGAACATGGTCATGCCCATCAGGATCGGCCACACGCCGAGCATCAGCAGCGAGCCGAGCACGGGCACCGCGCCGGGGTTGAATGGCAGCAGGCCGAACAGGTTGAAGATCGTGGTGGGGTCTGGTGCCGCCAGATCCTTGATCCAGCCGAAGAACGGCGCATGGCGCATCTCGATGGTGACAAACAGCACCTTGTAGAGCGCAAAGAACACCGGGATCTGGATCAAGACCGGCCAGCAGCCTGCCAGCGGGTTGATCTTCTCCTTCTTGTAGAGATCCATCATCGCCTGCTGCTGCTTCATCTTGTCGTCAGCAAAGCGCTCACGGATGGCGAGCATTTCCGGCTGGGCCGATTTCATCTTCGCCATCGAGGTGTAGGATTTGTTGGCGAGCGGCAGGAAGATCAGCTTGATGATGACGGTGATGAGCAGGATCGCGACACCGAAATTGCCGAAGATGCGATAAATCCAGTCCATTGCCAGGAACATCGGCTTGGTGATGAAATAGAACCAGCCCCAATCGATCAGCCGGTCAAAGCGCAGGATGTTGTGCTGCTTTTGATAGCCGTCAATCGCGGTCACTTCCTTTGCGCCAGCGAAGAAGCGTGTTGTTGATGCGCCTGTCGCGCCTGGAGCAAGGGTCTGCGCCTCGCCCAGCATGTCGGCCTGATAGATGCGTGGCCCTGAAATCGGCTGCATCGAGGTCAGCCGGCCTTCGAATTTGCGCCCCTGATCCGGCACGATGGCTGTCGCCCAGTATTTATCGGTGATGCCGACAAAACCACCGGATGTGTCCTTGAAGCTCTTGCCGCGCGTGGTGCCGGCAAGCAGCGGCTCCTTGTCGACTGCATCATAGGTGTATTCCTGAAGCCCTTGCTCGCCGAGCACGCCAATCAGGCCCTCATGCAGAACGAAGAAGCCAAGTGTCTCGGGTTTGCCGTGGCGCGCCACCAACCCATAAGGCAAGAGCGCTGCGGCGCTCGTTCCCTTGTTCTCCACCTCATCGCGGACAGAGAACATCGCATTGTCATCCACCGAGACCGTGCGGCGGAAGATGAGGCCCTGGCCATTTTCCCAAGTGAGCGTCACAGGCTGGGCCGGCGTGAGCTTGTTGGCGCTCGCCGTCCAGAGGGTTGTGGCAGTGGGGGTGGGCAGGCCAGTGGCGGAGACCCAGCCAAAATCGGCATAATAGGGCTTGGGCGCATTGGCGGGCGAGAGCAGCAC
>JBOFIL010000508.1:0-9368 GCA_051650165.1 Allobosea sp. | reverse complement strand
AAGACCGGAATGTCGAAGCGAAGGCGTGATTTCATCGATTTGCTTCCAGCTGGCGCATCTCAACCTCGCGATAGGCAAGGATCGGCCCGATCAAGAGCAGCAGCAGAACAATGGCTATGGCCGAGGCCAGCGGCCAATCGCGGTTGCTGAAAAACTCGGTCCAGATCGCACGGCCCAGCATCAGTGTGTCGGAACCGCCCAGCAGATCCGGGATGACGAACTCGCCCATCGCCGGGATGAACACCAGCAGCGAACCAGCGATCGCGCCCGCGCGCGTCAACGGCAGCGTCACCCGCCAGAACGCCCGCATGGGCGAGCAGCCAAGATCTTGTGCTGCCTCGATCAAGGCAGGGTCCAGCTTCGCAAGGCTGGCATAGAGCGGCAGCACCATGAAGGGCAGATAGGCGTACACAATGCCAATCAGCACCGCGATGGGCGTATTGATGATCTGGAGTGGTTCTCCAATCAAGCCAATGGCTTGCAGTGTGTTGGTGAGGAAACCTTCGGGCTTCAGAATGCCGATCCAGGCATAGACGCGGATAAGAAAACTCGTCCAGAATGGCAGGATCACCAACCCCAGCAAGATTGGCCGCCAGCGCTGCGGAGCACGCGCCATGGCAAGCGCCATCGGATAGCCGATGAGGAGCAGGATCAGCGTCGCGCTGGAAGCCATGCGTAGCGATGTCCATAACGCATCGAGAAACAGCGGCTCGCTGAGCAGCATGAGATAATTCTCAAAGTCGAGGCCAGCCACGACCTCGTAAATGCCGCCAAAGAAACCTTGCGAGCCATCAAAGGCCGGGCGGTATGGCGGGCGGGCAAGCGCGGCATCGGAGAGCGAAATGCGCGCCACCATCGCAAATGGCAGCAGAAAAAACAGCCCAAGCCAGAGCATGGGCGGGCCTATGATCCAACCGCGCTTGGAAGCGCCGCCCTGCTTTGCGCTTGCCCCGCTCATGCCTGTAGCACCCAGGCTTCGCCGGCATTGACGCTGATGTGCACCTGCTGCCCCGGCATCAGTGCGCGTTGTTCATTCCAGACGCGCGCCAACAGCTTTTCGCCGCCGCCAAGCGCCAGCGTCACCAGCATGGAATCGCCCTGATACAGCGCAGAGACGACGCTTGCTGCGACGACGTTTGCTGCGACACCGCCGATCTGATTAGGAGCCAGCACAGTGACCTCTTCGGGGCGGACAAACATGCGCCCCGGCCCCGCAACGGTTACTTCCGCGCAGCGGATCGCAGCGTTGTCCGGCATCAGTGCGTTGCCATTGATTGTTGCCACGCCGGCATCAACACGGGTGATGCGGCAGTCAAACGCCGAAACATCTCCCACCATGGCTGCGATGATGGCGCTCGCCGGCCTGTCATAGATCTGCTGCGGCGTGCCGACCTGCACAATGCGCCCGCGCTCCATCACGGCGATGCGATCTGCAAGGCCCATGGCCTCGTCCTGATCATGCGTGACGACAATGAAGGTGGTGCCAAGCCTGTGTTGCAGCTCTTTCAGCTGCCCCTGGGTTTGCTGGCGCAAACGCCTGTCCAGCGCGCCAAGCGGCTCGTCCAGCAGCAGGAGCTTAGGTTTCAGGGCGAGTGCGCGCGCCAGTGCGACACGCTGCTTCTGCCCGCCGGAAAGCTGGTCAGGTTTTCTGCCGGCAAGCGCAGACAGCTCCAGCATATCCAGCATCTCGCCGATGCGGTTTTGGCGCTCAGCATGCCGGAGGCCCATCTGTGTCAGGCCGAAGCCGACATTCTCGCCAACGGTGAGATGCGGAAACAGTGCATAGGATTGGAACATCATGTTGATCGGGCGCTGGTGCGGCGCCTTGCCGATCAGCTCCTCTTCATCCAGCAGGATTCGACCCGTTTCCGGCTGTTCGAAGCCGGCCACAAGCCGCATAAGCGAGGTCTTGCCGCAGCCAGATGGGCCAAGCAGGCAGAAGAACTCGCCGCGCCTCACATCCAGCGAAACATCATCAACTGCTGTGACCGCGCCGTAGCGCTTGGTCACGCCCGTGATCGAGAGAATATTGGATATATTGCCAGCCACGCCCACCATCGCCCCGCCTCAATATGCCGGGTATAGCGGGCAGGAGTTGGCGCGCCAACCTCGCGCTTATCAGGCAAAAATTACGCGCGAGAGATCAGGCGGCACGCACCCGCGCGATAACGCTCTCCACGCGGTTTTGCAGCTCAGCAGCCTGTTGGCCAAGCTCGACCGCAGCCGACAGCACCGCCTGCGCGGATTGGAATGTCTGGCCAGAGGCCGCGCCGACTTGCGATGTGCCTGCACTGATGTCAGCAATTTCATGGCTGACCACATTGACATCATCGACAATGGTGCGGCTTGCCAGTTTCTGGTCAGAAACCGTCGTGGCTGTGCGGCGCGTCGCGGCAGAAAGCTCGGCAATGGCCTCCTGAATATCACCAATGGCCTGCACGGAGCTTTCCGTCGCCTCATTCATCAGGCTGATCTGACGTGAGATTTCTTCGGTTGCCTTCGCAGTCTGGCTGGCAAGCTGTTTCACCTCAGCTGCAACAACCGCAAAGCCGCGTCCTGCCTCGCCGGCGCGGGCGGCCTCGATCGTGGCGTTGAGCGCCAGCAGGTTTGTCTGCTCGGCCACATTCGAAATCAGGCCGACGACATCCGACACACGGCGTGCGCCCTCATCAAGCCGCCGGACAATTTCCTGCGTACTGCTGGCCTTGCCACGGGCAAGCTCAGCCACCTTGTCGGCGCGGCGCACCTCGGCATCGACACCATCAAATGCGGCTGAAAGAGCGGCGGCAGACGTATCAATGCCCTGCATGTTCTGCACGACCCGCGATGTGGCGGTGGACATGGCTTCAGCGCTGGCGCGTGTCTCGTTCGCGCCATGGTCCAGCTCGCGGGCAGTGGCGTTTAGCTCTTCCGCCGCTGCCGAAACAGCTGTGGCGATGCGCCCTATGCTCCGATCCAGATCATCCGCAACCTCGGCCAGAATGGCGCGTCGCTGAATGCTAGCCTCCTCAGTGCGTTCGTGTTGCTCACGTTCGCGCTCTTCGTTGGCGCGCGCCATATTGTCACGGATCAGATGCACGGCATCGGCAATCGCCCCGATCTCGTCACGGCGGTCGCGGGCGGGGATTGCATCCAGCGTGCGCCCGGAGGCGATGCCTTGCAGTGCAGCGGCCAACCGAGAAATCGGCTTCGCAATCGACCAGCCGATCCAGATGGCGAGCAGGATGATCGGTATCTGCACCAGCACGGATGCCTGGAGCATGGCATTGCGCACGCGCTCGACCAGATCGTAGGCAGTGCTTGCGGGTTCCGCCACAACCAGCTTCCACGGCGCACCCGGAATGACTGGAACGGCACGCACGGAAAGGATCAATGTCTCCCCGGCCTTGTTGTTCAGCGTTCCTGCCTGACCATCATTCAAGGCGAGCGCCGAGGAAAGATCAGACGGGATAAACTGTTGTTGCTCGCGGATATGGTCAGAGCGCAAAGTACCATCGGCACTCACCAGAAAACCGCGCGCCTTTGCGCCATTACCCTTGGTTTGCGACATCACATCATCAAGCACACGCGGGGCCATCGAGAACACCAGCGTTCCTGTGTATTTGCGCTTGGCCGTGGCAACGCCATGCTCTTCGCCCTCATAGATCGGCTGGGCCAGAAAAGCGCGCTGCGCGCCCCCTGCCGCGATGTAGGGAGCAAAATCAGCTGTATGACGGGAGCCGATCGCGGCGCCGTTTGCACTCTCTGCAACCTTGGCTAGCCCTGAGCCTTTGATCACCGGATCCGTGATCAACTGGCCAAGTTCAACACCCTTGGTTGCCGAATAGACGATGCGACCTGTCTGCGAGACGAGATAGATGTCGTCATAGCCAAATTTGGTGAGCACGGCGCTATACGTGTCATGCACAGGGCCATGACGCCAGGAATAGCCATGGCGATGTGCGCGCCCGCTCAGCTTGAGGCGCTCATCCAAAGAGAGCTTTCCGCCGCCCTGATAGTAATCAATAATCTGGTTGCGATCGTTTTCACCCAATTCCATCCATTTGGACATTTCCTCGATGGCCTGCGAGGCGAACGCATTGGAGGATTGCACATCGATTTCCGACTCCAATTGCTGCCAACGCCTAATGACCGCTGATGCTTCACTTGACGCATCGGCAATCAGACGGGATTCGACGGATTTGGAGAGGTTTTCTCTGACAGCACTGTATCCGGAAAAGCCGACACCTGCTGCGGCCAGCATGGCGAGCATCAGCATCATCAAGGGCAGCTTGAAGCGCAGGCGCAAACCATTGAGCGTCAATATGCGCGCAATCGACGCAGTCTTTAAAGTCATGGCCAGCCCCTCAGCGCAACTATCTCGTGCGCCAGTAAAGCCCTGCACCTGTTAACGAAGCGTAAGAATACAACCGCGATGTGTATCTTTCTACCTGCAAATCAAACAGGCATTAAAGAGAAGATACAACCTTTGAGTGTTAAAAAGAAAAGGGCAGCTTTATCAGCCGCCCCTCCCCGCATACTCTTTGAAATAAATCGGCTCAGTCTTCCAAAATCTTGTTTCTGAACAACAATCCTGCGAGTGCCCCACCGATTAAAGGGGCCAGGATAAACAACCAGACCTGAGACATGGCGTTCCCGCCGACAAAAACAGCAGGGCCGATAGACCGAGCCGGATTAACAGAAACGCCGGTGACATTGATGAATGTCAGATGCACGACAGTCAGCGTGAGGCCAATCGCCAGGCCCGCAACCAGCGGCGCCCCCGCTTTCGACGTCACACCCAGAATCACGAGTGTAAACAGAAAGGTGCCGACCACCTCGACAATGAATGCCGCTGTCATGCCATACCCGCCAAGATAGCCCGGTCCCCAGCCATTCTGGCCAAGCCCACCCTTGGCCAGGTCATAGCCGCCGATCTTGCCCTGCAGAATCAGCAGCAGCAAACCTGCACCCGCAATTGCGCCAAGCACCTGCGCAATGATGTATCCAGGCACCTCCCTGGTCTCCATGCGGCCGGCAGTCCAGGCGGCGATCGTCACAGCCGGGTTGATATGGCAGCCGGAAATCGGCCCGATGCCATAAGCCATGGCTGTGACGGCAAGGCCGAATGCCAAAGCCACGGGCATAATGCCCATTGGCCAGTCTGCGCCAAACGCACCTATGACGGCTGTCCCGCAACCCAAAAGCACAAGCGCGGCTGCACCGATAAATTCCGCAACGTATTTCTTCATAATGTCCCCCTGTCGTAATTTAATTCCAGATGGGGAGATTATCTGACATTTACGACAAGTCATCCATCATCGTACAAAAATTCACAGTACAACTGACCACAAGCTTGAGCGCATTTATCAATGCTATTACAACGCGGGGGAATGGAGCAATTTTCCTCTCCCCTCACTTTGCAGCGAAAACGCTGATGCGCGGGCCATGCGGCGCAAAAGCCAGAGCACCTTGAGATACCCGTCCAGCCTCATGATCTCGGCACTTTCGACCAGAATACCGCCGGCCTTTCATGCAGTGTCAGGTCGCGCCGCATCCCATGGCTTGCGCAGCATTTCCGCACAGGCCAAAAGGCCGGCATGATAGCCCTCAATGATCTCACATATCGCATTGGCGAACGCCTGATCCTCGATGGAGCCAGCGCTGCGCTGCCGGAAGGCGCACGCGTCGGGCTGGTTGGCCGAAATGGCGCTGGCAAGACCACTTTGTTCAAGTTGATTCTTGACGAAATCGGGCTGGATGGCGGGTCGATCGCGATGCCCAAGGCATTGCGAATCGGCGCGGTGGCGCAAGAAGCCCCTGGCGGCCCCGAGCGCCTGATCGATGTCGTGCTTGCTGCCGACACGGAACGCGCCGCGCTGATGATAGAGCGCGACACCGAAACCGACGGGATGCGGCTTGCCGAGGTCGAGGCCCGCCTCAACGAGATCAACGCCCATGCCGCGCCCTCGCGCGCCGCCTCGATCTTGCATGGCCTTGGCTTTGATGCAGCGGCGCAGGCCCGGCCCTGTTCGGATTTTTCCGGCGGCTGGCGGATGCGCGTCGCGCTTGCGGCAGTGCTTTTCTCCGAGCCGGATTTGCTGCTGCTGGACGAACCCACCAACTATCTCGATCTCGAAGGCACGCTCTGGCTGTATGATTATCTGACGCGCTATCCGCATACCGCCCTGATCATCAGCCATGACCGCGAATTGCTCGATGAATGCGTCGATCACATCCTGCATCTCGACCGGGGAAAGCTGAAGCTCTACCGCGGCGGATATTCCAGCTTCGCCAAGCAGCTGACGGAAGAGCGCGAGCTGGCGGTGAAACACCGCGCCAAGCAGGAGTTGGAGCGCGCGCATCTCTCGGCTTTCATTGAGCGTTTCCGCGCCAAGGCGAGCAAGGCCCGGCAGGCACAAAGCCGGGTCAAGCGGCTTGAAAAGATGCAGCTCACCGAAGTCCGGGTCGATGAGGAATCGCGCCCTATTCTGCTGGAAAGCCCGTTGCGCAAGCTCTCGCCGCCCATCATTGCCATGCAGGGCGTCTCGACCGGCTATGGCGGCGAGCCGATCCTGCGCCGGCTAGACCTCTCCATCGACACGGATGATCGCATCGCGCTGCTGGGCTCCAACGGGAACGGCAAATCCACCTTCTGCAAGCTGATTGCCGGGCGACTGCCCGCCACCACCGGAGACTTGCGCCGCGCGCCGAAGCTCGATGTGGCGTTCTTCGCGCAGCATCAGCTGGATGATCTCCACGCCAATGAAAGCGCCGGCCAGCATGTGCGCCAGCTGATGCCGGATGCGCCTGAGGCGAAGTGGCGCGCTGCCGCCGCGCGCATCGGATTTCCGGGGCCCCGCGCCGATGTGGCTGTCGAGCGCCTCTCGGGCGGCGAAAAAGCGCGGCTGACACTTGGCCTCATCGGGCTGACCCGCCCACATCTGCTGATTCTCGATGAGCCGACCAACCATCTGGACATTGATGCCCGCGCCGCTTTGGTCTCGGCTCTGAATGATTATGAAGGAGCTGTCATCATTGTCAGCCATGATCGCTTCCTCATCGAGGCCAGCGCAGACCGGCTCTGGCTGGTCAGCGGCGGACATGTGAAGCCTTTTGACGGCGATCTCGATGATTATCGCAAATTCGTGCTCTCGGGCGAGACCCAGCCAGCGGAGCGCAAACCTGCCCCGCCCCCGCCTGTGCGCAGCGAAAAACCAGCATTGCCCAAGGCCAGTGGCAAGCAACTCGCCAAACAGCGCCAGGCCATGGAAGAGCGCATGGAAAAGCTGGGGGCCTTGATCAAGCGGATCGACAAGGCGCTGGGCGATGGCGAAGCCTTCCGCAGAGACCCGCAAAAGGCACGCGACCTCTCTCGCCAACGCGCCGAGCTTGGCCATGCGCTCGAAGCAGCTGAAGAGGAATGGCTGGCGCTCAGCCTGGATTGAGCCTCACACGTTCTCCAGCAGGCCCTGCATGAGCGCGCGGCGTGGCGCTATGGAGGAAATCAGCCCATATTCCTGCAAGGTGTGCGCGCCGTCGCCATCAATGCCGAGGCCATCAAGGGTCGGCACGCCGAACACAGCAGTGAAATTCCCATCCGAACCGCCGCCTGTCATCGGGCAATCCTGAAGCTCGAAACCGATGCCAGACGCGATCTGCCGTGCCTTGTCATAAAGTGCCGCAACAACTGGTGTTTTCTCGTAAGGCGGGCGGTTCATTTCGCCATAGACCTTGAGCTTCACGTCAGGGTCATGGGCTTTCAGCGAGAGAATGCGCTCTTCCATGGCCGCGCCATCCTGCGCGGTCGTCACGCGCAGATCGACCGTGAACCAGCAGTGCTGTGGCACGACATTAGGTGCTGTGCCGCCATTGATCAGAGCCACAGTCGTGGTGATGCCACGCGCATAATCGGTCATGCCATCAATCGCGAGGATTTGCCGCGCTGCTTCGCGAATGGCGCTGCGTCCATCCTGATGGCGCGAACCGGAATGCGAGGGACGGCCCTCGACCGTCACCTCGAAGCGCCCGACACCTTTGCGTGCCGTGACGATGCGCCCGCCATCCCGCGCCGGCTCCGTCACCAGCACGGCCTCGGCAGCGCGCCCCAGATCCTCGATCAGCCCGCGCGTGGTCGGCGAGCCGATTTCCTCATCGGGCGTAAACAGATAGACCAGCGGGCGCCTTGCCTTGTTCGAAGCCGCAGCATCCTTGAAAGCCTGAAGCGCAAACCAGGCACCGCCCTTCATGTCGTAGATGCCAGGCCCATAGAGCCGGTCATCCTCGATGCGGATGGGAAGATCGCGCTCCTTGGTGCCGAGCGGGTGCACCGTGTCGAGATGCGACATCACCAGCAGAGGCTTCTGGCCATTTGCTGGCCCGGCGCGCAGGATCAAAGACGGCCCCAAGCCATCCTTGCCCGGAATGCGCTCAACGGTGATGCCCGTTCCGGCAATATCAGCCTCGACGAGGTCCATCATCGCCGAAACACCCGGCACATGCCGCGTCGGGCTCTCGGTTTCGAGCCATTGGATCAGGGCAGAAATTTCGCCCTCAGATGTCTTCGTCACGGTTTTCGGGCCCCCGCCCAGTCTTCAACTCAAGACACAATAACCCGCAAAACCAGCTCTAGAACGGAATGTCATCATCCATATTGGAGCGCCCGCCGCCGCCCGCCGGGGCTGGCCTGCGGTCACCAGAGCCCCCGCCAGACGAGCTGCCACCAGAACCGCCGCGCGAGTAGCCGCCGCGATCCTCAGCCATGCCGCCATCATCGCCGCCGCCGCCACTGCGGCCTTCAAGAAGAGTCATCTCGCCGCGATAGCGCTGGAGCACGATTTCGGTCGTGGAGCGCTCATTGCCATCGCGATCCTGGTATTTGCGGGTCTGGAGCTGGCCCTCAAGATAGACCTTCGAGCCCTTCTTCAGATATTGCTCGGCCACCTTGGCGAGACCCTCATTGAAGATCACGATATTGTGCCATTCGGTCTTTTCCTTGCGCTCCCCGGTGGCTTTGTCTTTCCAAGTCTCTGAGGTCGCGATGGAGAAATTGACCACCGGATCGCCATTGTTGAGACGCCGCATTTCAGGGTCGCGCCCCAGATTGCCGATGAGGATCACCTTGTTGACGCTGCCTGCCATATCCGCTCCCACCGGCAACCGCCGGGCTTTCATGCTGAACTGCGGAGACCGTAGGCCGCGTTGATTGCCACCGCAACAATGTTCTTGTTTTGTTTTTGTCAAATGTCAAGCTCGTCCACAGCTTGTGATCGATTCGAAGGAGGAACGCTGATATGCGTTATCGACTGCCTGCCCGGTTGCAGCGTTGCTGATCAGCGCTATGTGAGAAGCAACCCGGAAAGTCGCCATGACCCGCAAGACTGCTGTCC
>JBOFIL010000507.1:0-2233 GCA_051650165.1 Allobosea sp. | reverse complement strand
CAAGGGCTCGGCGCTTGGCGAAACCGTGGGGCTGGAAGGCCGTTTGTTGCACCCCATGATCCATGGCCAGCGTGCCACATGGGCGCGCGCGACGAACTTCATCGCCTCAGGCCTCACCCGCATCATCGACGCACACGGGCCGGATGCGGTGGCGTTTTATCTCTCCGGCCAGATGCTGACCGAGGATTATTACCTCGCCAACAAATTCGCCAAGGGCTTCCTCGGCACTGGTCATGTCGACACCAATTCGCGCCTGTGCATGGCGTCTTCCGTGGCGGGCCATCGCCGCGCCTTCGGCACCGACACCGTGCCGAACAGCTATGAGGACATCGACGAGGCGGACCTCATTATCCTGGTCGGCTCCAACGCTGCCTGGTGCCACCCGGTGCTGTATCAGCGGATGCAGAAGGCGCGCGAGACAAGGCGCGCGAAGCTGATCAACATCGACCCGCGCCGCACTGCGACATCTGAAGGCGCTGACCTGCATCTGTCGGTCAAGGCCGGGATGGACAGCGTGCTGTTCAGCCATTTGCTGGTGGAGATCGCCCGGCGCGGCGCGATGGATGTGGCCTATGTCTCGGCCCACACCACCGGCATGGAGGCGACGCTAGCAACCGCGCAGGAGATTGCGCCGGACATGACCACCGTCGCCGCCCGCACAGGCCTGAGCGCGACCGAGATAACCGCCTTCACAGACCTGTTCATCGCCTCCCCGCGCACCCTCACCTGCTACAGTCAGGGCGTGAACCAGTCGGCGCAAGGGGCGGACAAGGTCAACGCCATCCTCAACTGCCATCTCGCCACAGGGCGCATCGGCAAGATCGGCTGCGGCCCGCTCTCGCTCACCGGCCAGCCCAACGCCATGGGCGGGCGAGAGGTGGGCGGGCTTGCCAATATGCTTGCCGCGCACATGAATTATTCGCCTGCCGAGATCGACCGGGTGCGCCGCTTCTGGGATGCGCCGAAGATGGCCGAGGCCGAGGGCCTCAAGGCCGTGCAGATGTTCGAGGCTATCGAGAGCGGGCGCATCAAAGCATTGTGGGTGATGCACACCAACCCGGCGGTGACCCTGCCCCGCGCCGATGCCATGCGCGATGCGCTCAAAAAGCTCGATCTGTTCATCGTCTCGGAGGCAATGGCCGCAACCGACACCAGCCTTGCCGGCGCGCATGTGCAATTGCCTGCCACCGCCTGGGGCGAGAAGGATGGCACGGTCACCAATTCCGAGAGGCGCATTTCGCGCCAGCGTGCTTTTTTGCCCCCTCCCGGCGAGGCGAAGCCAGATTGGGAGCATATGGCGCTGGTCGCCCGCGCCATGGGGCATGGCGGGGCCTTCGCTTATACATCCGCCGCCGACATTTTCCGCGAGCATGCGGCGCTTTCCGCCTTCGAGAATAACGAGCAGGGCTCATTGCGCGATTTCAACATCGGCACGGCGGCGACCATGGATGATGCGGCCTACGCCGCGATGGAGCCCTTCCAGTGGCCATGGCGAGAAGGGAAGGCTCCCGGCGGACGCTTCTTTGCGGAAGGGGGCTTCTACACGCCGGATCGCAAAGGCCGCTTCATCACCATCAAGGATCCTTTGCTGGCCGTGGCGACCAATGAGGAATTCCCGCTCATCCTCAACACGGGCCGCGTGCGCGACCAGTGGCACACCATGACGCGCACCGGCAAAGCGCCCAAGCTTGGCCGCCACATCGCCGAGCCGATGCTGAGCCTGAGCCCCGATACCGCTGCAAGCCATGGCCTCACTGCTGGCGCTTACGCGCGCATCGACAGCCCGCATGGCAGCGCGACACTGCGCATCGAGATTGACCCCGGCCTGCCCCCCGGCATGGCGTTTGCGCCCTTTCACTGGACCGCGATGACCGGCGGTCTGGTGCGCGTCGATGCCGTGGTGCAGGGCAAGACCGACCCTGTCTCAGGCCAACCCGAGCTGAAGGCGACGCCGATCCGGCTATCCCCCATCACCATGCAGGCGGAAGGCTTCATTGTGTCGCGTGAGCGCATCGAACTGCCGGGCTGGCTGCATCATGCCCGCATCGCGATTGAGGGCGGCGAGGCAGTGATGTTTGCCTCGACACGCACGCCCGCCGCGCTGCACGCCATCCTTGAGAACAACGTGCCGGCCTTGATGCCAAGGCGCACCCTGGCAGACCCGGCAGGGGACCATCACCGCGCGCTGACCTTCGACGGCGAGCGGCTGGAGACAGCCCTGTTCACCGGCCCT
>JBOFIL010000506.1:0-3105 GCA_051650165.1 Allobosea sp. | reverse complement strand
GTATGTGGTGTCGATGATGACCCCTGCGCCTTCCAAGGCCATGCAGGAATTCGTCGACGCCTGCCGTCGCCCGAAGGGCAAGACGATCATGGAAGAAAAGACCACCTGATCAGGCGGCTCTTTCATATAAACGGGGCGGGGGAGAAATCCTCCGCCCTTTTTTGTGGGGCGTGGATTTCACGGGGTGTAGATTTCATGGGCATGGATGCCCGCGCTTTACTTCCAAGCAGAATTACGGGAAACGCATCGGCATGATCGAGGTATCCGGCCATTGGCTCTTTCACGGGCCCAACATGCTGCTGGCGGCGCTGCTCTACACGCTGCTCGGGCGCTATATCCTTTCGCTGGTGTTCCGCGTGAACAGTGATCTTGTGATCTGGCGCGTGTTCCGGCAAGTTACAGATCCGGTGCTGCGCGCCACGCGCGCGCTCACGCCGGCAGTGGCACCTGATCCTGTGGTCATGCTGTTTGCGGCCGTCTGGCTGATTGCGCTCAGAATGGCATGGTTTCTGGTTGCGGCGCTCTATGGCTTTCTGCCGGGCGTGGGAGGCTGACCATGATGACCCCGCAACAGGATGATCCAGATGCGATGACGCGCGACATGTTGCTGGTCGGCACAGTCGGTCTGTCGCTGCTCAACGGCATGCATTTTTCGCCATGGTTCGAGCCGGTGCATGTGCTGCTGCGGCCCATTCTCGCAAGCTTCTACCTGACCTCGCCCTTGCTGCTGCTCTATTTCACCTCGATTTTCTTGGGGCTGGTCACGCTGATGCTGGCTGGCATTCCTGCTTCCCTGTTCGAGAAGATGACAGGGCGCGAGCGCTCCAGCCCGGCCTCCATGGGCATCTGGATGGCGGTGACGCTGCTGCTAAGCATACCCGCCTTGCTCGCCATGTCGCGTGCTGGCTGAAGCAATCATAGCGCGATTGACGTCGATCAATTTTGCGGGAGCGGCGGTTCCCTTGCGCCAGAAAATGCGTCTATCCTGACATGGTTCATCCTGTTGACCGGGAGGCTGTGTCAATGGCTCTGCCGAACGAGCGCCGCATCATCGGCCTGGATCTCTATCGCAGATTGGCTGCCGTCTCGGTGGCGCGCGCCTGCGCCTTCGGTGCGTTGGGGACAATATGCGTAATGGTGGGGCTGGCGAGCGAGGTGGCCAACAGCCTTAAGGCAGGCGGCTATTGCTCGCTTTTCACCACAGTGATCCTGCTGATCAAGGCCAGGCAGGCCTCAACTCGCCCGGTGAAGCGCTCCGAATTGTGGATCATGCTCGACAAGGCGGATCGCCCGCCGGATTTTATCGCGCAGCCCGTGCTGAGTGGCGTGCTTCAGGATGCGTTCCTGCGCTTTGCCTCGATGCATGCGCTGGGGGCCTGCCTTCTGCTCTCGCTGGCCTTGGTGGCCAATATCCTCCAGCTCAGGCTCGTGTGACAAGCCGCAGGCCTCGCGCTGCCAGCCAGATCAGGGGCACGACATTGCCCAGCACCAGCGTGATCAGGATCAGCGTGGCGGCGAGGCGCTTGTTGGGCTCGATGAACCAGATCAACACGCCGGCGAAGAAGAAGCCGGCATAGAGATCAATCAGGCTGACCACGCCCCAGGGGTTGGCAAGCACGACACTGAATCCGGCAAAGAACGGGGCGGCGTAACTCGCCCATACAATCGCGCCCGAGAGGATCGCAGCAGTAGCAAGCAGGGCGGCGCGCAGCAGGGTCATGGTCTTCTCCGAAGGCAGCGGGTTTATCGTAGCATCCCGTATACGCACCCCGGCAGCAAGTTGATCAGCCGCGCGTGAGCGTTTGACCATGCCGACACCAGAAGGAACGCTGGAGTTTTGCTTGTCATCGCGGGCAGCACGGCTATCACACCATCACCGCAACAGAACTGGCCAGCATGTCTCCCCTCACGCATTCCTCCGGCGACCCGCGGCTAGACCGGCGCTATGACTGGGCGCGCGAGGCTTTGGCCGAGGGCGATGCTACGGCTGCCGTCGATATTCTTAGCCAGACGGTCGCTGAAGCGCCGGGCTTTGCCGCTGGCTGGCATTTGCTGGGGCAGGCCCACGAAAAGCTGGGTGATCATGATGGCGCTGCCAAGGCCTATGCCGAGGCCGCTGCCCATGATGCCGCTGGTGTGCTGGGCGCAAAACTCGATGTAGCGAGACTGGAGGCTGCGGCTGCCGGGGGGGTGATCGCAGGCCAGCAGGCGGCCTATGTCACGGCGCTGTTCGATGATTATGCCCCGCGCTACGACAAGCACCTGCGCCAGACCTTGCGCTATCGCGGCCCTGAGGCCCTGCTGGAGGGGTTGATGCGTGCGAAGGCCAAGGCCGGGCCGCCCTTCCGCTTCGAGAGCATGCTTGATCTTGGCTGTGGTACCGGGCTCGCCGGTGAGGTGTTCGCGCCATTCTGCCGTGCGATGACGGGCGTTGACCTCGCGCCGCGCATGGTGGCGAAGGCGCGAGAGAAAGGCGCAGGCGGCAAGCTGCTCTATGCGCAGCTGCACACTGGCGATGGCGTGGCTTTCCTTCAGGAGCAGCCGGCCAATACTTATGACCTCATCATTGCTGCTGATGTGATGGTCTATCTGGGCGATCTTGGCGCACTGCTGGCAGCAGCGGCACAGACGCTGGCGAGCGGCGGCTATATGGCCTTCACCGCGCAGGAGAGCGAGACAGCAGACATATTGATCGGGCAGGACAAGCGCTTTGCCCATTCGCCCGCCTATCTGGAGCGCGCGCTCACGGGTGCAGGTCTCACGCCGATGCTGATCGAGAGCGCGGTGATTCGCCATGAATATGGCAAGCCGGTGCCAAGCCAGATCGCGATTGCCAGAAAGCTACAGGCCCAAACCAGGCCTTAAGCCCAGACCAGCGGCGGCAGGCGGTCTTGCGCATGCGCAGCCGTCATCGTGTTGGCGAGCAGGCATGCAATGGTCATCGGGCCCACGCCGCCCGGAACAGGCGTGATCGCGCCGGCAACTTCCGCGGCTTCCGCAAAAGCCACATCGCCGACAAGGCGGGTTTTTCCCTCGCCAAGATCAGGCGCGGACACGCGGTTGATGCCGACATCAATCACGGTTGCGCCGGGTTTGATCCAGTCA
>JBOFIL010000505.1:0-3158 GCA_051650165.1 Allobosea sp. | reverse complement strand
GTCAAACAAATCGGACCGGCAGGTGTCGCGACCGGCCTCACCGCGATCATGACCCGAAGCCGCTCGACCCTCTGCTTGATGCCCTCGACATCGTCGCCGGGCATGAGGAGTGCGAACTCCTCTCCTCCAAGACGCGCGGCGATGGCACCATTTTCTTCGCACCACTCGCGCA
Organism: Allobosea sp.; assembly: GCA_051650165.1. Lineage (GTDB taxonomy): Bacteria > Pseudomonadota > Alphaproteobacteria > Rhizobiales > Beijerinckiaceae > Allobosea. The sequence continues at coordinate 2,986 of JBOFIL010000505.1, read as the reverse complement.
GCATCGAACCGATCTGCTGCAGCACGAGGTCTCCCGCCGAGTGGCCATAGCGGTCGTTGATGGTCTTGAAATTGTCGATGTCTGCGACGACGCCGACAAGGCCCGTGCCTGAAGATGTAGCGTCGGCGGCAAGCGCCTCGGCGGCGGCATGCAGGCCACGGCGGTTCGGCAAGCCGGTGAGCGCATCGGTATCGGCCAAAGCACGCAGCGTTTTTTCTTGCCTCACCCGCGTTTCAAGTTCGCTCGTCAGCTCCGCCTGGCGTATCTCGAGCGAAGCCGCGACATTCTTGAGGTCGGTGATGTCGGTCAGCTGGACCACAAGCCCGTCTTCCAAGGGTGCAAAATTGTTCCGGAACCAGCCGCTGATGCCATCGGCGACATAATGCGTTTCGAACAATGTGCTCTGGCGTGTTTCGATCACCTGGATCATCCGGTCCCAGACCCCGCTGGGGACGATGCCTGAAAACAATTCAAGCATGCTGCCATCGATCAGCTTGTCCATGGGTTGCTTGAGCATGGTGGCCGCTGCGGGATTGGCAGCCACAATACGAAGATCCCGGATTGGCCCACGGTTGTCGCGCACCGCCCGTATGGCGAAAACGCCGTCCGTGATCAAATGAAACACGGTGCGCAGGAAATCATTCTGGAACTCGCGCGGGCGGTTATAGACCAGAAAGCCGATGCGCCCATCCTCTTGGCGTACAGGCAGGATCAGCCGCTCCCAGGTGTGGACATTCGCGGCGATGGCAGCACGTATAATCGTGTAGACAGGGCGCTGCAAAGCGCTGGCCTGGATGTAGATATCGCGAAACAGCGCGCCGATCGGGCTGTCAAAATCGGCCGTGGTCTTCCCGGTCATGTCAAAACCGGAAATGGCGGAAATGCCCGAACCATAATGAAGGTAGCGGAACTCGCCATTGTCGAGCGGCTCCAGCACCATCAGGAAAGGCATCATGCGTTCGAGCATCAGCTTGCCGAAAGCTGCCTTGTCCGGCGCGCCAATGGGCGGCGCCACGGTCATGTATATTGTCAGGAGCTCGGCAAGCTCGCGCGCTTGTGCGCGCTGCTCGATGCCGTCCGTGTGAATTTCGCAATACATGGCACTACCCGACCACACATCCGCCAAGACCGGCTGATGAAGCCCCCCTGAGGCATTGCGTCGCATATCTCCCATGAAGGAGCTGTTGATTGCCGCCGCTGAAACCGTTCCATTCTGGTTCACTTGCTTCCAGACATCCGGCACGATCAATGTGAGCGTCGCCAATCGGAAGCCAACGATCTCAACGCCATGGACCGGACGCGCCTGCGCTCCTAATGTCAGGCCATGAGCGCATCTGATTCAGACAGTCAAAAACCCACCCCGCACCCGGTAGGCGAGGCGCATCCGCGCCCCTTGAAGGCGGGGGACCATGTGTTTCTGGTCGATGGCTCGAACTTCATTTTCCGCGCCTATTTCCAATCGATGAACCAGGACCGGAAATACAATTACCGCTCGGATGGCTTGCCGTCCGGGGCCGTGCGGCTGTTCGCGACCAAGCTGTTCCAGTTTGTGCGCGAGGGCGTGATGGGCGTGAAGCCGACGCACCTCGCCATCATCTTCGACAAATCCGAGAACTCGTTCCGCAAGGCGCTGTATCCTGCCTACAAGGCCAATCGTTCTGCTCCGCCGCCTGATCTCATCCCGCAATTTCCGCTGATGCGCGCGGCGGTGAGCGCCTTTGGGCTCGTGCCTGTCGAGCAGGATACCTATGAGGCCGATGATCTGATCGCGACCTATGCGCGGCAGGCGCGGGAAGCAGGCGCTGATGTCACCATCATTTCCGCCGACAAGGATCTGATGCAACTGATCCGGCCGGGCGTGACCATGTATGACCCCGCCTCGGGCGACCAGAAAAAGGGCACAGGCCGGGCCGAGCGCATCATCTCCGAGCCTGAAGTTGTCGAGTATTTCGGCGTTACCCCAGACAAGGTGGTGGATGTGCAGGCGTTGGCGGGCGACGCCACCGACAATGTGCCCGGCGCGCCCGGCATTGGCATCAAGACGGCTGCGCAGCTCATCGGCGAATATGGCGATCTCGACACGCTGCTGGCGCGGGCATCCGAGATCAAGCAGCCCAAGCGCCGCGAGACGCTGACCAACCCGGACATCATCGCGCAGGTGCGCATCTCGAAGCAGCTTGTGCAGCTGGTCGATGATGCGCCCATGCGCACACCGCTCACCGACCTTGGCTGCGCTGACCCTGAGCCGGCTGTGCTCGTCGCCTTTCTCAAGGCCATGGAGTTCACCACCATCACCAAGCGTGTGGCCGAGGCCTGGGAGGCGGAGGTATCCGCCATCGAGCCGGAGCCGGCGCTCGCGCCCGGCGGCTCCCGCGCAGCGGAACTGCTGGCCGTGTTCAAGGCGGCAAGTGGGACGGAGGATGGAGCGAGCAGCTCTTCCCTTCTCCCCTCGCGGGAGAAGGTGGCTGCAAGCGGGCAAGTTTACGCAGTCCGCGTAAACTTGACTGCGCAGACGGATGAGGGGGGCGGCACAAGCCCCTCACCCGGCCCTTCGGGCCGCCCTCTCCCGCAGGGGGAGAGGGAAAGCGGCCTCGCCGCAACCCGCCTTGCCGAACTCAGGCGCATCCTGGTCGATCATGCCCGCTATGAGATGATCACCGAACCCAAGCGCCTGAAAGAATGGATCACCATGGCGCGTGAGGCCGGCGTTGTTGCGGTCGATACCGAGACCAGCGCGCTGGACGCGATGGCGGCTGATCTGGTGGGGATCTCACTCAGCGTCGCGCCTGGAATGGCCTGCTACATTCCTCTCGCCCATCGCGGCGGCTCGGACTTGTTCGGCAGTGGCCTTGTTGAAGGGCAGATGAAGACCGCCGAGGCGATCGCCCTGCTGAAGCCGCTACTGGAAGATGCCGGCGTGCTCAAGGTTGGCCAGAATCTGAAATATGACTGGCTGGTGTTCGCCCGCCACGGCATCGAGATCACG
>JBOFIL010000504.1:0-3956 GCA_051650165.1 Allobosea sp. | reverse complement strand
GAAGCCCGAGCCTAACCTCATGGCGAAGGTATCTGCTTGAGGCTTGACCATGCTGCTAGGCTGCATTGCCGATGATTTCACCGGCGCGAGCGATCTTGCCAACACGCTGGCGCGCGGAACTGATGGAAAGGGCATGTCGGTCACGCAGTTCATCGGCGTGCCACGCGGCAATGCTTCCACGTCCTGCGAGACGGGAGTGGTCGCCCTCAAGACCCGCTCCATCCCGGTTGAGGACGCCGTTGCGCAATCGCTTGCCGCGCTGGACTGGCTGAAGCGTCAGGGCTGCCGGCAGTTCCTGTTCAAGTACTGCTCGACTTTTGATTCGACGCCTGAGGGCAATATCGGCCCTGTTGCCGAGGCGTTGGCCGACAGGCTGGGGGCCAAGGGCGTGGTGGTCTGCCCGGTGTTCCCGGGTGCGGGTCGCACGCTGTTCATGGGGCATCTCTTCGTCAATGACCGGCTTCTCAGCGAAAGCGGCATGGAGAAGCATCCGCTCACCCCCATGACCGACCCGGACATTCGCCGCTGGCTGCGCCGCCAGACCAAGAGCGATGTCGGCCATGTGCCGCACAGCGTGGTGGCGAAGTCGCATGAGGCGATCCGTGATGCGTTGAATGGCGAAATGGAAGCATCGCACACGCTGGTGGTGGCAGATGCCATCAGCAATGCCGATTTGCTCGCCATTGGCGAAGCCGTGGCCAATGACATGCTGATCACTGGCGGCTCCGGCATTGCGCTCGGCCTGCCGGCCAATTTCAGGAAAGCTGGTCTGATCGGCAATGGGGCTTCGGCCTTTTCCCCGCGCCCTGGCCCGGGCCTGGCGCTGTGCGGATCGTGCTCAAAGGCCTCGCTCGATCAGGTCGCGGTGCATGCCAAAACACACCCGGCTATGCCGCTTGACCCGGTCGCTCTGATGGAAGGCACTTTGACGCCGGAGATTCTGGCAGAATGGGCGCTCGGCCAGATCGACCAGCACCCCATCATCTATTCGACAGCAACCTCGGAGGCGGTCGGCACCATGCAGGCGCGGTTCGGGCGTGAGTTGGTCGCAGAGCGGATCGAGGCAGCCTTCGGCGAAATTGCGCGCATGGTGGTTTCTCGCGGCGTGACCCGGCTGGTGGTCGGAGGCGGCGAAACATCTGGTGCGGTTATCAAGTCGCTGGGTGTCACCAGCCTTGCCATCGGCCCCGAGATTGATCCGGGTGTGCCGGCCATGATGGAGGAGGGCACGCGTGGCCTGAGGCTATCGCTGAAAAGCGGGAATTTTGGCAGCACGGATTTCTTCGCCAAAGCGCTCGCCGTGCTTGGTGGCAGATAATGTTGGCGGCGCTGAACAAGGATGAGTGATCCGCGATGACAACCCTGTCCGCCAATCTCGGCTTTCTGTGGCCCGAGCTTCCGCTTCTGGCGCGCATCGATGCGGCGGCTAAGGTTGGTTTCCCGGCTATCGAGCTGCACTGGCCCTATGATGTGCCAGCAACCGATGTGAGAGCGGCCTGCACGCGCCATGGCCTTGCTTTGCTTGGGCTGAACACACCGATTGGCGATGCCGCAAAGGGCGAGTTCGGCCTCGGCGCATTGCCAGGCCGCGAAGCGGATTTCGCTGCTGCCATGCAGCAATCCATCGATTATGCGGTGGCGGCTGGCGCAGGCGCGATCCATGTCATGCCGGGTGTGACCGCTGGCATGGACAAGGCCTTAGCCCGAGAGACTTTCATCGGCAACCTGAAGCGCTTTGCCCCTCAAGCTGCGGAGAAGGGCCTGACGCTTCTGCTGGAAGCCATAAATCCACGCGACAAGCCGGGCTATTTCTATTCAACGCAGGGAGAAGCGGCTGAGATCATCGCAAGCGTGGGCGCGCCGAACATCAAGCTCATGTTCGATGTCTATCATTGCGGCGTGGCCGAGGGTGACATCACCAGGAAGCTTGAGCACTTCCTGCCCCTGATCGGCCATATCCAGATCGCCGCCGTGCCAAGCCGGAATGAGCCCGATGAAGGCGAGGTCGATTATCGCCACATCTTCGCTCAGCTGACGCGTCTGGGCTGGGACAAGCCCATCGGCTGCGAATACCGCCCACGTGCCAGCACGTATGCTGGCCTTGGCTGGCGAGGCAAGCTGGGTCTTGCCTGAGGCTCGCGCTCAGACGATCTTCGTGCGCACAGTACCGACGCCTGCCACGCTGCCCTCCAGCACATCGCCGCGCTGACAGGCTGCGACGCCTTCAGGCGTGCCGGTCATTATGAGGTCGCCCGGTTGAAGTGCCACGAGCCGGGAGAGATAGGCGATGGTCTCAGGCACATTCCAGATCATCTTGGCGATGTCGGATGATTGCCGCACCACGCCATTGACCTTGAGCTCAATGGCGCCGGAGGACGGGTGGCCAATGGTGCTTGCAGGTGCGATCTCGCCGATGGGGGCGGAGGCATCAAAACCCTTCGCCATATCCCATGGCCGGCCGGCTTTCTTGGCCTCGCCCTGAAGGTCGCGGCGCGTCATGTCGAGGCTGGCGGCATAGCCGAACACATGCCCCAGCGCGTCACTTTCCGCGATATTCACGCCGCCCCTAGCCAGCGCCACAGTGAGCTCCATTTCGTGATGCAGATCAGACGTGGCGGGGGGATAGGGCATATCCGCGCCATCCGTGAGCACGGCATCCGCCGGCTTGCAAAAGAAGAATGGCGCCTCGCGCGATGGGTCGCCGCCCATCTCGCGGGTGTGTTCGGCGTAGTTGCGGCCGACGCAGAAAATGCGTCTGACCGGAAACAACCCGCCGCCCTTCACTGGAACAGCCGAAACCTTCGCAGGTTCAATGATATAATGCGACATCTGGAATCAGGCTCCGATGAGGTTGAATCACCATGTGAGAGACATGAATCAAATTGCGAGACGATTGAATCAGCCTCGCAGTTGCTTGAATCAGCGTGTCAGATTTTGCCCGCAGCCTTGTCAGCTTCATAGCGGGCCTTGGTCTCGGCATTCATCGGATAGAGGCCGGGCAGTGCGAGCCCCTTCTCGACCTCGCCCATGATCCAGCCCTCCATGCGCTCCTGCTCGGTGCCGAGCTTGGCCACCTCTTCGGCCATGGCCTTGGGGATGATGACTGCGCCATCATCATCGACAACGATGACATCATCCGGGAACACTGCGACGCCCCCGCAGCCTATGGGCTCCTGCCAACCAACGAATGTATGCCCGGCGATGGAGGGCGGGGCGGATGCGCCATCGCACCAGACGGGCAGGCCCGTAGCCAGCACGCCTGCCATGTCGCGCATCAAGCCATCGGTGACGAGCGCCGTCACTTTTTTCTGAGCCATGCGCGCGCAGAGAATATCGCCGAATATGCTGACATCCTTGCGCCCCAACGCATCCGCGACTGCAATGCAGCCCTCGGGCATGGCCTCGATGGCTGCGCGGGTCGAGATGGGCGAGCCCCAGCTTTCAGGCGTTGCCAGATCCTCGCGCGCCGGCACGAAGCGCAGCGTGAAGGCCGGCCCGACCAGGCGTGGGCCGCCGGAGCGGATCGGTTTAGCCCCGCGCACCCATGTGTTGCGCAGGCCCTTTTTGAGCAGGATGGTGGTGAGGGTGGCGGTGGTGATGCGGGCGAGCGCATCTCTGGTTGCTGCGTCGAGTGCCAAGGCGTTTCCCCTGATGTGGTTCTTGTTAGATTGTTAGGCCATGCATAGCGGCGCAAGGCTCTCGCTTCCAGTCTGGTCACGCGTGGCAGATATGCGGGTTTGCATTGCCCCGTGCCTGGCCTGGCCCTAGATGCAGTCATAACGATAAGACTAGCTGGGGAGACAGATGACAACCGACATCGAGATCGCGAGCACAGCGGCCAAGCGCCCCATGCCGGAAGTGGCCGCCAAGCTGGGAATTCCTTCTGATGCGCTGATCCCCCATGGTCATGACAAGGCCAAGATCGAAGCAGGTTTCATCGCCGGGCTGACCGGCAG
>JBOFIL010000503.1:0-3004 GCA_051650165.1 Allobosea sp. | reverse complement strand
CCTCACAGGCTCGGAGGCCGAGATTGCCGCTGCCGCGCGCGCCTGGCGTGTGCACCGCGTCAAGATGGAGCATCACCCCTCCACCCATGGCCGCCACAATGTCGACCACGGCACGCTGACCTATCTGATGGGGCCGGATGGCGGGTTTCTCACGCTGTTCCCGCACAATACCGCGCCGGAGAAAATGGCGACGACGCTGCGCGCCTATCTGGCACGGGCCAAGGGCTGAGAGGGCACACCAACACAGCAAAAAGCCCGCCTTGCGGGCGGGCTCTTGCAATCACTCAGAACTTGCAAGCACTCAGAAGATGTCGCTCAGGCGGCGACAGCTTCCGCTGGCAGTGCCTTCTTGGCAGCATCGACGATGGCCGTGAAGGTTGCGGGCTCGGCAATGGCGAGGTTCGAGAGGGTCTTGCGGTCCATCTCGATGCCGGCAAGGCTCAGGCCATTGATGAAGCGCGAATAGGTCAGGCCCTGCTCACGCACAGCGGCGTTGAGGCGCTGGATCCACAAAGCGCGGAAGGTGCGCTTGCGGTTTTTCCGGTCGCGGTAGGCATACTGCATCGACTTGTCGACGGCAGCCTTCGCGGTGCGGATGGTGTTCTTGCGACGACCGCGAAAGCCCTTGGCGAGCTTGAGGGTCTTCTTGTGTTTGGCGTGGGATGTCACGCCGCGTTTGACGCGTGCCATGATGGGTTACTCTCGAAAAAACGTTGAAAGGAAGGACGAAGCGAGCGGCGATCAGCCGTTCGGCAGGCGGAACCTGATGATGTTGTCACCGTCGGTCTTGAACAGGACAGCGGTTCCGCGATGGTCACGGATCTGCTTCTTCGTCCGCTTGATCATGCCATGGCGCTTGCCCGACTGGGTGTATTTCACCTTGCCGTTGGCCGTGATCTTGAAGCGTTTCTTCGAACCCGAATGGGTCTTCTGCTTGGGCATTTTGGCTCCTTTGCGAGGCTTGCGCCCCGTCTTGTCTTGATGGTGAGCGTCTGGCGCGCGAGGAGCAAAACCCCAGGTGCATGATGCCAAACAAACAACCGCCACGGCAGCCCTTGATCAGCCGGGCGGTTGAGAATGCGGGCTTATGGCAGAAACATCAGCGCGATGCAACGCCCGGATGCACGGGCGATGGCATAAGCCTCGCTTCGCCTGCGCTTATTTTGGCGCGAGCACCATGATCATCTGGCGGCCTTCCAGCATCGGCTCGCTTTCGACCTTGGCAACATCGGCGATCTCGGCCTTCACCTTGTCGAGCAGGCGGATGCCGATGTCCTGGTGGGCCATTTCGCGGCCACGGTAGCGCAGGGTGATTTTCACCTTGTCGCCCTCGGCAAAGAACTCGCGCACGGCGCGCATCTTCACCTCGTAATCATGCTTGTCGATGCCGGGCCGGAGTTTGATCTCCTTGATCTCGATCACCTTCTGCTTCTTGCGCGCCTCATTGGCCTTCTTCTGCTCGGTATAGCGGAAGCGGCCATAATCGAGGATCTTGCAGACAGGCGGCTCGGCGGTCGGCACGATCTCGACAAGATCGAGGCCGGCTTCCTCCGCCAGCTCCATGGCTTCGAAAGTGGGCGTGACGCCGCGGTTCTTGCCTTCGGCATCGATGAGCTGAACCTCACGGACGCGGATGTCGCGGTTGAGACGGGGGCCTTCCTTGGTGGGAAGGGCTTGGGAGCGGAACGGCCTGCGAATGGGTTTGATCTCCTGCGAAGCGGCATGTCAGCCGATCCTGCGACAAATTGCATAATTGCCGGGCTTGTCAATCAGTTCCGCATCAAAGGGCTGAGGGAATGTTGCGGACGAGGCTCAAAAGCGGATTATCCGCACATCTTATCCGCACATCTTATCCACCCAGCAACGCCGTATAAACATCGAGCGTCTCCGCTACCATGTGATCGAGCGAGAAGTGCTGCTCAACATGGCTGCGTGCCCGTATTGCGAGTGCATCCCGCTGCGAAGGGCGAAGCGCGAGAGCCTCGGCGATTCCTGCCGCCAATTCGCCGGCATCGCCCGGCTTCACCCGCCAGCCGGTGCGCAAGTGGGCCATCACCTGCGGCGGGGCGAGCACGGTTTCTGGCACGGCACCATGATCGGAGACGACAACCGGCGTGCCCATGGCCTGTGATTCGACCGCCACACGCCCGAACGCCTCGGGATCCGTGGAGGGCACCGTGACGACACTGGCGGCGAGATAGGCGGCCGGCATGTCGGTGCAATGGCCGACGCGCTTGACCACGGCTTCCAGCGCGTTCTGCACAATCATCGTATCGAGCTTCTTGACGAAATCATCGCGGCCCTGATGGTCGCCTGCGAGGATGAACACCGTGTCGGTGAGGCCGCCATCGACAAGCTGCTTTGCCGCCTCGATCAAGACGGTCTGCCCCTTCCACGAAGTGAGGCGGCCCGGCAGCAGCACGAGGCGCTGATGGCTCTCGACGCCCCATTCAGCGCGCAGTTTCTGCACCCGCTCTGGCGCAACCATGGCTGGCGCGTAAGCTTCGAGATTGGTGCCGCGGTGGATGACCCGCAGGCGCGGCCGCGCGAAAGGATGATGCTTCGCCACCAGATCAGCGGTGAAGTATGAATTGGCAATCACGACATCGCCGCGCGCCATCACGGAGTTATACAGTGTCTTGACCGCCGAGCGCGTGTTGTAGGAGCCGTGATAGGTGGTCACGAAAGGCAGCTTCATGCCGCGCGAAGACGCGAGCGCCACCCAGGCCGGCGCGCGCGAGCGGGCATGGACAAGATCGACCTTCTCCTGCGCGCACAGCTTCGAGAGCCGGCGGATGTTCATCGCCATCGACCATGGTTTCTTGTCAGCGGCGGGAAAGGGCAGCCAGATGCCGCCCTTGGCCTGCAATTCGCCCACCAGCCGCCCGCCTTCTGACGCGACCAATGCCCGCGCGCCGATGCGTGTTAGCCCCTCGGCAATATCAAGCGTGGTGCGCTCCGCGCCGCCGGCATCAAGTGTCGGGATGATCTGGAGAATGGTGCG
>JBOFIL010000502.1:0-7383 GCA_051650165.1 Allobosea sp. | reverse complement strand
GCCAAAGCCGCCCCCACAATATCAAAGATCCGCTTCAGCATGATCTCGAAAGGTGTCAGCGGTGACCGCGTGAGCTGGAGGCTGGAAAGGCCGCCAATATGCGAGATGCGTGGCCGCTGGAAGCGATCCATGATCTCTTCTGGCGCAAGATGGATGGCAACAGGCACAGACATGAAGGCCTCGGCGCAGAGCTCGATCAGCGCCTTCTCGGACCATGGCGCAGCAATAAAGACCGAGTCAGGCCGCAGCCGCCGCACGCGTGTCTTGGCGTCGAACAGCCGCTCCTGCAAGGCGGCGGCGCGCTCCGCCCCTATGAGATTTTCTGGCACATCCAGAAATGCGGCATCCACAATCATGAAACCGACATTCCATGGCCGGTGGCGCGAGACGAAGTTCAGCACATCACTCTCATGGCCAACAATCAATACGCGCTCCGTGGCAATGCGCCCGGCGCGGCTGGCGGCCATCACCGCCTGCGCGATGGATTTCCTTGCCAGCGCGATGACGGGGATGCCCACCAGATAGCTGAGCAGAACGACAGCACGCGAATAATTGTCGATGGCCTTGGCCATGAAGGCGAAGCCGAGGAACGCGATGATGGCGATGTTCCAGACCTTGAACGCCTCGACCATCTGGCCACGCGCTGTCAGATAGTTGGCAATGCGATAGCGCCCCTGCATGATGTTGGTGAACAGGAAGATGATGGCGAGGAAGGTGGCCAGTTCAGAGGTGAGGCGGACATCACCAAAGTGATCATACGCCACCGCATGATAGGCGGCACTCGCGACATGAACCGTGAGCCAGACCATGAGCATGTCGACAGCTGCGAGCGCGGGCACAAGCCAATAGCGCCATCGCACACGCCGCGTCTCTGCCTGGAGAACGGCCTCGGCATCAAAATGGTTCACACCCATGACACTACTCCCTCACACAAAGGCCCAGGCCGGTCCAAACTGGCGCACCCTTGTGTCACAAAGGACAGGTGAACCGTTCAGAGCCAGACGACTTGCCGACCGTTGCAAAAGCAGCGCCATCGCGTGAGGGAAAATGCGTAAAGTCAAAGCACGCTGCGTTCACTGTGCTTTCTACTAACGCTTGACGGAGAATGCGCCAAGCAACATCCCTGATTTCATGCAATATCTTTCGGCCATGCAGGCATCCTCAGGTCAGCAGACAGACGCATCTGGTTCAACACGCCGGATAGGGACTGTCTGTGTCAGTGCATTGACACAAGATCAGGCACTGAGTGCGCTGCATGATGCCATCGGCAGCGGGGCGCATCGCAAGCTTGCCTTCTGCAATGCCCATGTCGTCAATCTCGCCGCCAGCCATGAGGCGTTTCGTGGCGCATTGGCTGATTTCCTGATCCTGCCCGATGGGATAGGCGTCGATCTGGGCTCGCGCCTGCTCTATGGCGCGGCCTTTCCTGCCAATCTGAATGGCACTGACTTCACGCCGCTGCTGCTGGCCACGGCCCCTCGCCCGTTGCGCGTTGGCCTAGTAGGTGCGCGGCCCGGCATCGCCGAAAAAGCCGCCGCAAAACTCAGCACACTCGATAGCCGGCATCAGATCATGCCACTGTCGCATGGCTTCTTTGATGAGCGCGGCGAGCAGGAGTTGCTCACTCTTCTGGCCCAGCAGCCTGTAGATATTCTGCTCGTTGCCTTTGGCAACCCACGACAGGAGATCTGGATCAGCCAGAACATAGGCCTAGCCCATGCCAATTTAGCCATTGGCGTGGGTGCCCTGTTCGATTTCCTTGCGGGCGAGGTGCGGCGCGCGCCGGAATGGCTGCGCATGCTGCGGCTTGAATGGCTGTACCGGCTGACGCTTGAGCCAGCGCGGCTGTGGCGTCGCTACGTGCTTGGAAATCCCGCCTTCCTCCTGCGTATCCTGCGACAGAAGCTGACATCCGGGTGATGACTGTTTCCAACACCAGATTCGCCATCGCAACGCCCAGCTATGCAGGCGATTTCGAGCGCTGCCGCCTGCTGTGCGACAGCATAGACCGCCATGTCAGCGGCCATGCCATGCATTATCTGCTGATCGATCCGGTTGATCTTGAGCTGTTCCGTCCGCTGGAGAGTTCAAAGCGCCGTATCATCACTGATGCTGATCTGCTGCCTTCCTGGCTAAAGGGCTGGAACGACCCGTTCAATCCTGGGCGGCGAATATGGTCGGGCCCTGGTGCCCTGATGCGCGGCGTGTTGCCGCTGCGGGGCTGGCATGTGCAGCAGCTGCGCAAGTTTGCTGTGGCGCGCCTCATCCCCGAAGACATCATTCTCTTCGCAGACTCTGATATTGTCTTCCTCAGGCCCTTCTCTGTCGAAAGCCAGATGCAGGGCGGCAAGGCCAGGCTCTACCGGCAAGACAAGGCCATTACGGCTGCGATGAGACTGCAGACCAAATGGCTGGCCTCTGCGGCAAGGGCGCTTGGCTGCAAACCTCCCAGACTTCCCGCCGATGATTTCATCGGCTCGCTGATCACGTGGCGGCGCGAGACGGCACTCAATCTCATGGCGCATGCCGAAAATGTGACTGGCAGGCATTGGGCCGCCGCGATCGCACAACGTCGCAACTTCTCGGAGTATCTGATCTATGGCGCGTTTGTGGGCATGAGCCCCAACGAGGCTGAGCGGCACTGGATCGACCACAGGTCGATCGCCGCGACCACATGGTTCGCCCATGACATGCCAGAGGGCGGGATCGAGGCGCTGGCCCGTGATATGTCTCCCCGCCAGGTAGCGCTTTGCGTGCAGTCCTTCATCGATGTGCCAGTGGCGCACATGCGCCAGCTGTTCGAGAGGGCAGACCTCAGCGCCTGAGCGCCAGATAGGTGATCGCGCCCGTCATCAGCCAGATCAGCGCAAACACGCCGTTGACGCTGGCGAGCCACACACCGCCTGAACTTGCCGAGACAAGCATGTAGAGACCACCCGCCTTGAGGCTTGCGGCCATCGCCAGCATGCCGGCCCGCAGCCAGATTCTCTCGCGGGCATAGAGCAATTCCGCATGATACTCGGTGAGGTTGCGGAAGGCGGGCACCAGCCACATGGCAGCAAGGGCGGGCGCTGCCATGCCGACATTGCGGCCTAGCGCCGCGGGATATAGCCAGAGCAGGCTCAGGATGGCGGCAAGTCCTGCCAGCGAGACAGCAGCAATTCCCAGCTCGATCCCACCACAGCGAAACACACCCGACATGGCACTGCGCTCGCGCATCATCTTCTGCATGACGATCTGGTTGAAGCTGCGGATCGGCGTGGCGGTGAGATCGATCAGCCGCATGGCGATGGCGTAAAGGCCGGCGCTGCGCGGGCTGGCGAGCGCGAGAATGATGATCTTGTCGAGCTCCGATTGCAGATAGAAGATCATGTCGGCGGCCATTGCGCCGAGACTGTCGCGCAGCCAGCGCCGATACAGGCTGGGCCTGAAGCGCAGGCGCTGCGGCGGGCGATAGGCAACCAGCGCGACGATGGCAGCCAACAGATTGGCCAACAGATAGGTGGCAGCCCATATCTCGAGTGTGTTCTGCCCCGTGAGCCAATAGGCCAACGCAGCAGCTGTGCGGATGGCGGTTCCCACCACCACAACCTCCGCGCCGCGCCGATAGGCACCAAGCCCGTTATTGGCAATCGACATCAGCTCAACCAGCCGCCAGCCAATGATCTCGGCGGCAATGATCATCGCAAACACGGCCCATGAGACATCATTGGCCAACAGCAGCTGGTGCGCCAGCAAGCCTGCGGCCACGATCACCGGCAAGGACAGCACGAAAAGTCCGGCCCATCCGGCAAGGAAGACGCCGGTCAGGCGCGGCTTCACGGTCGCGATGCGGAAAACAGGTGAGACAAAGCCGAATGCCGCCAGCCGCGCCAGGATAATGCCGGCTGCCGAACAGGCGGCAAAACGCCCGAAATCGCCCAGGCTGAGACTGTTGGCCGCCACCAGAAAATAGATCAACGCCACCGCCAGCCGTGCGCCCGCGCCGCCAAGCAGCGTGACATAGTCCTTGGCGTAGCCTTTCGTATGGTCACGAAGGAAGGGTAGCTGCATCATGTTATCTGATCTGTTGATCTGGTCTTCTTGCTCTGGGCGGATATGAGAATGGCCCATGGGGGTTTACATCTGGTGGAACAACTCTTGCCCTGCTTGTCATTGATACAGTGCGAACTGTTCCAGAATCGACATATGCCCACAGGGGTTGCCTCTTGATGAACGACGCCCGTGCCATGGCGACACATGACGCCCTTGATTGCAGCGCTGATCCCGGCCGCCGTGAGCTGATCCGGCTTGGTCTTGCCGGCGCTGCGAGCCTTGCCCTGCCCGCCGGGGCCGAAGCGCAAAAGCCCAAGCGACGCGTGCCGTTTGGTTCCGCCTCGCAGGTGCAGACATTCCGTGAGGATGCGCGCTACCGCGAGGCGCTGGCGCGCCATTGCGACATCATCGTGCCGATGAATGATCTAAAATGGGAGCAGCTGCGCCACACCCGCTCCGGCTTTGATTTCAAGGATGCCGATGAGCAGGTCGCCTTCGCGCGCGAGCGCGGCAAGTCCGTGCGCGGGCATACCCTGATCTGGGGCCTGCACATGCCCGAATGGACCAAGAGCATCACCACGGCCAGGGAGGCGGAGCGCGAGCTGATCAACCACATCAACACCGTGATGCTGCGCTATCGTGGCAAGATCATCTCATGGGATGTCGCCAATGAGATCGTCGCCGAGTTTCCAAATGACAAGGAACAGTGGCGGCCCTCAATCTGGCTGGAAAAGCTTGGCATTGATCATGTCGCATTGGCCTTCCGCACGGCGGCAGCCATCGACCCCACCGCAAAGCTTGTGATCAACGACTACAATCTCGAAAGCCCGGAGCCGCAGGCGATTGCGCGGCGCGCGGCGCTGCTGTCGCTGGTGCGACGCCTGAAGGATCGTGGTGTGCCGATCCACGGTGTTGGCATCCAGGGACACCTCATCGCGGAAAGGCCCATCGATACGCAGGCCTTCGGGCGTTTCATCGAGGAATTCGACAAGATGGGGCTCGACATCCTCGTGACCGAGCTGGATGTGATCGACTGGCGCTTGCCAGCCGCTATCGCAGCGCGCGATGCCGCGGCTGCGCAGGTTGCGACGACATTCCTTGAGTCGATCGCAGCCGTGAAACTTCCCTCCAGCATTGTCAGCTGGGGCCTGACGGATCGCTATTCCTGGACGCATGAGGTGTTCAAGCGCAAGGATGGCCTGAAGCTGCGCCCCCTGCCTTTCGATGCCGAGTATCGCCCCAAGCCACTCTGGCGCGCGATTGAGGCCTTCTGCGCGGCGCGAGCCTGAGGCCCGCTCACGCCTTCTTTGTGCCATTGCGGCACGTTTTTTCTGGCATCGCTTCTGCAACACAGGCCTTGATGGCGTGCCAAGCGGGGTTTCCCGCCTCGATTGAGCGCCATGGCGTCACGATGCGGGACACATAATATGTATGCGATCGATACCGAAGGATCAGCAGCCAGAGGCCAGGCGCAGCAATTGCGCGGCACGGCAGGCGGCCTTTCACTGTTCCAGCTGATTGGCGCGATCTTTCGCTGCAAGCTTCTGATCGTGCTCGGGGCGCTGATTGGTGCAGCCCTGGCGGTCGTCATTGCCCTCACGATCCCGCAACGCTTCATCTCGACAGCCCAGATCCTGATCGATCCGCGCGATCTGCGCGTGCTCCAGAATGAGGTGACGCCGGGCGGTATCCTGAATGATAGCACCACCGCCTATCTGGAAAGCCAGGCGCGCGTCATCGCCTCCGACAAGATCAAGATCCGCGTGATCGAGCAGGAAAAACTGACTGAAGATCCGGAGTTCGGCGCTGATTCCGAGACCGAGAACCCGATCACGCAGGCATTGCGCAATCTGGTTGGCGCGCAGAAGCCCCAGCGCACCGGCGATGCCGTGGTCATGGCGCTTGAGGCCATGGACAAGCGCATCTGGGTCAAACGCAATGAGCGTACCTTCGTGATCGATATTGGCGTTGCCACGCGCGATGCCAAGAAATCCGCCCGCATAGCCAACGCGCTCGCAGCCATCTATTTCAAGGACCAGCTTGAGGTGCGCTCCTCAGCAACACAGCGTGCCTCGACGACACTGACCTCGCGCCTCGCCGAGCTGCGCGACCGCGTGCGCGATGCCGAGGAAAAGGTGCAGCAGTTCAAGACCGCCAACGATATTGCCAGCGTCGGCAATCGTTCCGTCAATGAAGAGCAGATGACGCAGGCCAGCGCGCTTCTGGCCGGCACCCGCAACCGCGTGGCCGATTCCAAGGCACGCTTTGACCAGCTGGCACAGCTCTCGCCGGCACGGCTTGAAACGGGTTCACTGCCCGAGGCCGTGGCGTCGAACACCATCACGGCCCTGCGTGCCCAGCTTGGCGCGGCGCAGGCCCGCGAGGCCGAACTCGTCACGCTGCTTGGTCCATCGCATCCACAGATGATCTCGGCCCGCTCGCAGGTGCGTGATTCCCGCAGGCAGATCGCAGAGGAGCTTGCCCGCATCGTGCAGGCCGCGAAGCTCGATTATGAGCGCGCAATTGCCGCCGAGCGCAGCCTCGTGCAGCGCTTTGGCGATCTGAAGCGCGACTCATTCGCCACAAATCAGGCTTCGGTGCAATTGCGCGAGCTGGAACGTGAGGCGGATGCCAACCGCTCCGTCTATCAGGCGTTTCTCCAGCGCGCCCGCGAGGCCTCTGAGCTTGTGGGCATTGATGCCAGCAACGCCCGCGTGATCTCGGATGCGATGCCCGCCACACGCCCGACAGGTATTTCACGCCGGCTGATTGTCCTTGGCGGTGCGCTTGCGGGCGGCGCGCTTGGTCTGCTTGTCGGACTTGCCCTGCTCTGGGGGCGCAATGGCGCGCGGATGAATGCCGCGGCGATGCCTGTGGCCCCAGCGACGCCGCTTGACCCGCCGCCCGCAAACCCGCCCTCCAACACCATAGCCGAGCGTCCCGCACCATCATCGCGCCGGTTCCGCCGTGTCGTGGAGCCCGCGGAACAGGCCGACGACACAAACAAGGCCGTATCCGAGCCAGTGACTCCACCAAAAATGTCCCCGCCCACCAAGCCAGCAGCTGCGCCTGGCTGGAGCCGCAGCTTGGCCACTGGCCCCGTGTGGAAGCGCGCGGCGGAGAGCAGCGCCACAAACCTCTCACCCATGGCGCAGGCCGAGGCAAATGTGCTTGCCGCAGGCTGGAAAATTCTTGCCCGCACGCCCAAGGCCGGGCCGGGGCAGGATGCGAATAATGGACACGAGATCACACCAGAGAGCATGCCAGAGATCACATCGGTGTTTCAGGATCGCGGTTTCCCGGTGGACAGCTTCGAGACACCATCCTCGCCCTTCGCGCGCAGCATTG
>JBOFIL010000501.1:0-3855 GCA_051650165.1 Allobosea sp. | reverse complement strand
AATCCGGCATTGTCGCGAGCCTCACCCATGAGCGTCCACATCAGGGCCGGGCGATAGAGCATTTCCTGCCCTCTGGCCCCTTTGCCATGTTGCCACTGACGGATGATGCGCAAGGTCGGCATCGCTCCTCGATTGTCTGGACCGAGCGCAGCGAGGATGTGCCGGTGTTGCTGCGCCAGCCACCAGACAGGTTGCTGGCTAACATCGAAAGCCGCTTCGGGCTGGAGCTTGGCGAGATCGCGATTGCCGATGCCCCGCGTGCCTTCCCGCTCGCTTTTGGCATGGCCAGGAGCTTCGTTGGACAGCGATTAGCGCTGCTGGGCGATGCTGCCCATCAGGTGCACCCCATTGCCGGGCAGGGCTTCAACCTAGGCCTGAAGGATGTCGCGGCGCTGGCAGAAATCATCGTCGATGCGGCGCGCCTCGGCCTCGATATTGGCTCTGCCACCACGCTTGAGGCTTATGAGCGCGCCCGCCGCGCCGACACCGTGGCGATGGCGTTCGGCATGGATGCGCTGAACCGCCTGTTCTCGAATGACACCCTGCCGCTGCGGCTGGCACGAGATCTGGGGCTGGGCATCGTTGACCGAAGCCCAAGCCTCAAGCGCGGATTTATGCGCCAGGCAGCAGGAGAGCTGGGCGAGCAACCAAGGTTACTGCGCGGAGTGGCGCTTTGAGGCACACCCGCTCTCAATCGAGGGCGCGCGCCTCTTCCGGCAACATGATCGGGATGCCATCGCGGATCGGATAGGCAAGGCGCGCCGCAAGGCTAACCAGCTCCTGACGCTGCGCATCATATTGCAGCGTTGTCTTGGTCAGGGGGCAGACAAGAATCTCCAAAAGCTTGGGATCAATCCGCGTAGCGTCAATGGCAGCTTGCTCAGGCATGGGTGTCTCCAGATGTCGACAAGGCTTTAGCGCCGCCAGCGCATCCGCGAAAGACCTCTCCTCGCGAAAGACCGGCGCACCAATTGACCTTGGTCAATCTTTACCTCGCGAGATCATCGATCAGAGCCGCAGCGACAGAAAGCCTTGCCGCATTGGCCGTCCCACTGCTCGCATCGGCAAGGCCACGCCGGACGCGCTGCACCAGCTCGGCCCGGCCATCGAGCCAGGTGCTGACGCGGGCAGAAGCCTCGCCTGCGCCCGTCTCTGCCAGCACGGCAATCGCCATGCGTCGGCGCGCCAGCTCGATGCGCTCCACCGCGCGGTCAACCGACAGGCGCTCGAACCGATCCACCGGCTTGAGGCCAGCCGCCATCGCGGTGAGCCGTTCGGTCTGGAGCGATTGCGCCAGTGCGAACAGCACACCGACGGCATCGCCGACAGGCGCGGCGCTGGCTTCCGAAACCAGCACCCCATCGGGCGCGCTCTCCAGCCCGCGCAGATCGACAATGCGCGTTGCGAGCGCCTCGGGCACACCTTGCGCAATCCAGTCCGCAATCCGCCGGGCACGCTCCTGCGCAACCGCTGGCTGCGCAACGGCCTCGACCGAATCTCGCACGGCAGAGACGCCCCCGGCAAAGCGCTTCACCAGCTGGTCAAGCGGCGCGGTGAGATCGACATTGCGCAGGAACCAGCCCATGCGCGCCGTCAGAGCATCCTGCACGGCGGCATAAAGCTGAAGCTGGCTCGCACCGCTGATCTTCGTGTCGAGCGCATCAATGGCCAGGTTGAGATCGATTAGCCCGAAAGCATCGCGCGCCAGTGCATAGGCCCGCGCCACGGCGGGCCCGCTTGCGCCCGTCTCGTCCATGAGTCTTGCAACAAGTGTCGGCCCGCCGCGATTGACCACGGCGTTGCACAGCTGCGTCGCCACGATCTCACGGCGCAAGCGGTGGCTGGCGATGGCATCGGGGAAGCGCTCGCGCAGCTGGCTCGGGAAATACCGCACCAGCTCGCTGTTGAGATAGGGGTCATCCGGGATCGAGCTTGCCAGCAGCTCGTCATACAGAGTGAGCTTGGCATAGGCGAGCAGCACAGCCAGCTCGGGGCGTGGCAGTGCCTTAGCCGCCCCTTCGCGCGCGGCAAGTGTGGCATCATCGGGCAGATACTCAACGCCGCGATCCAGCCGGCCCGCTTCTTCGAGCTGGCGCATCTGCGTGCGCGCCAGCGCGATTTCACTGGTGCCACGAAGCTGGGCGAGAGAAAGCGCCAGCGTCTGCAGATAGTTGTTGCGAAGAACCAGTGCGCCGACCTCATCGGTCATCGCGGCCAGCAGCGCATTGCGCTCGGCCTCCGGTAATTGCCCGTCACGCTCCGGTTGTGACAGCGCGATCTTGATGTTGACCTCGACGTCGGAGGTGTTGACGCCAGCGGAATTATCGATGGCATCGGTGTTGAGGCGCATGCCTGCACCAGCCGCCTCGATGCGTCCAAGCTGGGTTGCGCCAAGATTGGCACCCTCTCCCATCACCCGGGCGCGCAGCTGCGCCCCGGTGACGCGGATGGCATCATTGGCGCGATCTCCCACCTGCGCATCGCTCTCGGATGAGGCGCGGATATAGGTGCCAATGCCGCCAAACCACAGCAGATCAACACGCGCCTTCAGGATCGCTGTCATCACCTCCTGCGGGGTGGCATCGGGCTTGTCGATGTCGAGCAAAGCGCGAATTTCAGCGGAGAGCGGAATGGATTTGGCGCTGCGCGGGAAGATGCCGCCACCCTTCGAGATCAGCGACTTGTTGTAATCCTGCCAGCTGGAACGCGGCAGATCGAACATGCGCTGACGCTCAATGAAGCTGGTGGCCGGATCGGGATCAGGATCAAGGAAGATGTCGCGGTGGTCGAAGGCCGCCACAAGCCTGATGGCTTTCGAGAGCAGCATGCCATTGCCGAACACATCGCCTGACATGTCACCCACGCCTGCAACGGTGAAGGCCGAGGTCTGGATGTCGATGTCGATCTCGCGGAAATGCCGCTTGACCGCCTCCCACGCGCCGCGTGCGGTGATGCCCATCTTCTTGTGGTCATAGCCCTGGCTGCCGCCAGAGGCGAAGGCATCGCCCAGCCAATGCTTCTTCTCTTCGGAGAGTGAATTGGCCGTATCGGAGAAGGTCGCAGTGCCCTTGTCAGCCGCCACCACCAGATAGGCATCGTCGCCATCATGACGCACGGTGTTGTCCGGCGGGATGACGCGCTCGCCATCGAGATTGTCTGTCAGCTCCAGGAGCGTGCGCACGAAGATACGATAGCTTTCAGTGCCTTCAGCCAGCCAGGCGGCACGGTCAGATGCGGGCGGCAGGAGCTTGGGCACAAAGCCGCCCTTGGCACCCACCGGCACGATAACCGCGTTCTTGACCTGCTGCGCCTTGACCAGACCAAGCACCTCGGTGCGGAAATCCTGCGGCCTGTCAGACCAGCGCAAGCCGCCGCGCGCCACCTTGCCGAAGCGCAGATGCACGCCCTCGACGCGGGGCGAATAGACAAAAATCTCGTAGAGCGGACGCGGCAGCGGCAACCCCTCGACCTTGCCACTCTCGAACTTGAACGAGATGGTGCCACGCGGGAAACCATCCAGCCCGATCTGGAAGAAATTGGTGCGCAGGGCCGCGCCGACGAGATTGACTATGCGGCGCAGGATCCGGTCCTCGTCGAGGCTGGTCACAGCCTCAAGGGCCTTCTCGATTGCGGCGGCAGCGGCAGCGCTCGCCTCGGCGCGTTTGGTCTCGGTCTCGCGTGGATCAAACCGCGCCTTGAACAGCTCGACAATCAGCCGCGCAACATCAGGGTGCTTGGCGAGGGCCTCAGCGATATAGTCCTGCGCATAAGGCGCGCCGACCTGACGCAAATATCGCGCAAGCGCGCGGAGCAGCGAGGCCTCGCGCCAGGCAAGCCCGGCCTCAAGCACCAGGC
>JBOFIL010000500.1:0-1083 GCA_051650165.1 Allobosea sp. | reverse complement strand
GGCGCGCCTTTTTCTGTGTCTTCCGCTTGGCTGTTCAATCGTCTTCTCGGGCCTGAGCCCCCGGTGCTGTTCGATGTCCGCCGCGGCGACATCATCACCAATTCCGGCCAGATGATCCCTCAAGCTCGCATCGCCGATCATGGTGCCGGGCCCATGCTGTTGGCCGGCCTCGATCATACACGCGACATCGTGGTGGCCTGCGCCCATGGCCATAACCGCAGCCAGCGGCTGGCAGCGTTTTTGCGCAGCGAGGGTTATGCAGCTTCGACATTGGAAGATGGCTATGATGGCTGGGTTGCTGCCGGCTTACCGCTGGTGTCGATCAACGCGCGTGGCGTGGAGCTGGGTCCGCGCGGGACAACATGGGTCACGCGCCGCAAACCCAAAATCGACCGCATTGCCTGCCCATGGCTGATCTCGCGCTTTCTCGATCCGCAGGCGCAGTTCCTGTTCGTTGATCCCGATTGGGTGCTGGATGTAGCAACGAGTGAAGACGGCATCTCCTATGATCTGCCAGGCGGGCTGTTCGAGCATGAGGGCGAGCTGTGCAGCTTCGATGTGCTGCTGCGCGAGTTTGGTCTTGGCGGCTTTGCTCCGCTGGCGCGCGTCGCCGACATCATTCGCGGCGCTGACACCAACCGGCTGGACCTTGCGCCGCAATGCGCCGGGCTGCTGGCCATCTCGCTTGGCCTCTCCGCCCGACATGGCGATGATGATTATGCGCTGCTGAAGGAGGGTTTCGTCCTTTATGACGGACTTCTCTCATGGGCCAGGCATGCTGCGGATGAATCGCACAACTGGCCGCGCGCGCAGGCAAGGCCGGCATCATGAGCGGCCTGGTATCGCCGCCGACATTCAAAGAAGCATTGCTGCTCTGGGCCCGCATTGGCTTCCTGTCCTTTGGCGGGGCAGCGGGCCAGATCGCGATGATGCACCGCATGATTGTCGAGGAGAAAAAATGGGTCGAGGAGCGGCAATTCCTCGATATGCTGAACTACTGCACCCTGCTTCCCGGCCCCGAGGCGCAGCAGCTCGCCACCTTCATCGGCTGGCGGCTGCATGGCGTGAAGGGCGGGCTGGTCG
>JBOFIL010000499.1:0-4768 GCA_051650165.1 Allobosea sp. | reverse complement strand
GTGCAGGATTGCATGATTGGCACTGGCGCCACGCAGAACATTCATCATCTGTATGTTTTGCCGCATATCGAGGCGGCCAGTCTCGACATCCATGCCCTGAGCGCAGAGGCTGATCTGCTTATCTCCAACCAGATCATCATTGGCGCGTCGAGCATCGCTGCAAAGGCCGGCATCCCGTGGATGATGGCTGTTGTCTCGCCCATGGCCCTGGAAATGACTGTGTTCAAGCCGGGGCACGCAGCACTGCCATGGATGATCGATTCCAATGCTGTGCTTGATCCCCTGAAGCCAATCTATGTGCAGGCGCGTGCGCGGCTCAACCGGCAGCTTGGTCTGGCAGATGATGCCAGATTGCCATTGCCGACGCGCATCCTGTGCCTGTTTCCCAAGGCGCTGGCGCGGCAGAACCCTGAATATGATTTCACGCCGATCGCACTTGGCGCGGCCTTCGATGGTGAAACACCCCCGCTGGATGGAAGCCTGGCGGAGTTCGTGCATCGCCCAGCCAAGTTTCCCGGCAAGTCTCCCGGCAAGCTCGCGGTGATGAGCCTTGGCTCCACCGTGGCCAATGGCGTTGGTGCATCCATGCATGAGGCCTTCATTGCGGCTTGTGCGGCTTGCGGAGCGCGTGGCGTGGTGCTGGCGGGTGCGCGCCATGCCGATGCGCTGCGCCATCATGCCGGCGAGCGTGTTTTCATCGCGGATCATGCACCGCATGCTGCCTTGTTCCCCCATGCCGATGTGGTGGTGCATCATGGCGGGGTGGGCACCATGCTGGAGGTGCTGCGGGCGGGCAAACCCTCCCTGGTGCTGCCTTTTGCGCATGATCAGCCCTGGAATGCGCTGTTTCTGCATGAGCGCGGACTGGGAATGGCCATCGCCCCGGCGGATTGGCGCGAGGATACGATCCGTGCGGCGCTGGCCAGCCTGCTCGATGACCCGGGCTGGGCTGACCGCGCGCGCGCTGCCGCGCCAGACTACAGCGCTGAGGATGGCGTGGCGGCTGGCGCGAGCTTTGTGCATGGCTGGTTGCAAAGCCAGCGCTGAGCCTTAGCGCGTCATTGCCCCCGCCATCGATTTTGCATTGTGGCGCATCATGGCGATGTAGCTTGCCGCCGGGCCGGATGCGTCTGACAAGGCATCTGAATAAAGCCGGCCGCCGATCTTGGCCCCTGTCTCGCGGGAAATCTGCTCGGCCAGTGCCGGGTTGGCGACGTTCTCCAGAAACACCGCTTTCACCTTCTCGGCCTTGGCTTGCCGGATCACGGCGGCCACATCCTTCGCCGAGGCTTCCGCTTCCGTGGAGACGCCCTTCGGCGAGATGAATTTCACGCCATAAGCCTTGGAGAAATAGCCGAAGGCGTCATGCCCGGTAATGATCTTGCGTTCCGCTGCCGGGATCGCGGCAAAGCTGGCCTTGACCTCGGCATCGAGCGCCTCAAGCGCAGCAATGTAGCGGGTCGTATTGGACTCGTAAGCCGCCTTGCCGTCAGGATCGACGCCGATCAGGCCATCGCGGATATTGGTGGCATAGAGCTTGGCATTGGCAACATCCTGCCAGGCATGCGGATCTGCCTCGCCAGCATGGCTGTGGCCATGGGAATGCCCATGCGAATGCCCGCCAGAGACCTTAAATGATTTAACGCCTTTCGTGGCGATGACTTGCGCGGCCTTGGTGCCCGAAGAGCGGATCAGACGATCAATCCAGCCCTCGAATTTCAGGCCATTGACGATGAGCAGCTTGGCTTCGCTCACCGCCTTCGCATCGGAGGGTGTTGGCGCATAGACATGCGCATCAGCATTTGCGCCCACCAGCGTCGATACCGAAACACGGTCCCCGCCAATCTCGCGCGCCATGTCCCCCAGAATCGAGAAACTCGCCACCACGCGCAGCTTGTCTTGTGCCAAGGCAGGCACAGCAGGGGTAACGCTAAGCGCCATTGCGAGCAGCAGTAGGCGGCGGTTCAGTTTCATGATGTCACTCCATAATGTTATATTATAACACTACGCTTCCAG
The DNA here is from genome assembly GCA_051650165.1 of Allobosea sp. GTDB lineage: Bacteria > Pseudomonadota > Alphaproteobacteria > Rhizobiales > Beijerinckiaceae > Allobosea. The sequence goes on along the minus strand of JBOFIL010000499.1, from coordinate 2,752 downwards.
ATGTGGCCTGCGCAAGAGCCTTGATGTCAATCCGCCCTGCGTGCCGAAAATGAGCGAGAGCGCATAGATCACACCGCCAGCGAGGATGATGGCCGGGCCTGAGGGCAGCGACGTTTCGGCATGATAGGAAACCAGCAGACCTGACAGGCTTGCCAGCATGGCGAGGCCGATGGCGATCAGGATCATGCGTGTGAGGTCGGCGCTCCAGAGCCTTGCGCTCACCGCCGGCAGCATCATCAGCCCGACTGCGAGCAATGTGCCGAGGGCGGCAAAACCGGCGACCAGATTGAGCACCGCCAGCGCGATAAACGCCATATGCACATAAGGGCCGGAGCGGCTGACGGAAGCCAGAAAGCCGGCATCTACTGTTTCCAGCACCAAGGGGCGGAAGATCAGCGCGAGCGTGATCAGCGTGATGCTGGCCACCGCGCCAATCAGCCAGAGCGCGTCATTATCGAGCGCCAGCACATTGCCGAACAGCACATGGAACAGATCAACCGCCGAGCCCTTGATCGAGACCATGGCGACGCCCAACGCCAGCGAAATCAGATACAGCGCCGCCAGCGAGGCATCTTCCTTGATGGCGGTGAAGCGCGCGACCAGCCCAGCGGAGAGCGCGACGATAAGTCCAGCGGCCAACCCGCCCAAAGCCATGGCTGGCAGCGACAGGCCAGCGAGCAAATAGCCCGCTGCCGCGCCGGGCAGAATGGCATGCGCCATGGCATCGCCCGTCAGGCTCATGCGGCGCAGCATCAGGAACACGCCAACAGGCGCTGCAGAGAGTGACAGCACAAGCGCGCCCACAAGTGCGCGGCGCATGAAATCGAACTCTGTGAACGGGGCGATCAATATGCCGGTGATCGTAGCCATCAGTGATGCCAGCATGGCTGTCTCAGGCCGCCGCGCGGGAGCAGGCCTTGGCCTGTGGATCATAGGCCTCCAGCATATGGCGGGCGTCGAGCAGGTTTTGCGCCGAGAGCGCTTCGCGTGTTTCACCCCAGGCCACCACCTCGCGCGCGATCAGCAGCGAGCGTGGAAACACGTTACGTACGAGATCAAGATCATGCAGCACGGCGATGATGGTGCGCTGCTCATTGTGCCAGCGCTGGACGAGGGCGACGAGATCAGCCGCCGTCTTGGTGTCGATGGCGGCGAAAGGCTCATCAAGCAGGATCAGATCAGCATCTTGCAGCAACAGCCGCGCGAACAATGCCCGCTGGAGCTGGCCGCCGGAGAGCGTGCCGATGGCGCGGTCCTCAAAGCCCGTCAGCCCAACCGTGGCGAGGGCCTGCCGGATGCGATCATGGTCCTTGGTGCCGATGCCGCCGAACAGGCCGGTGCGGTTCCAGAGGCCCATCGCCACCATGTCGAACACCGGCATGGGGAAAGAGCGGTCAATCTCGGCCAGCTGCGGCAAATACGCGATGCGGCCTTTGTTGAGCCCACCAGCCTTTAATCCGCTCAGGCCGATATGCCCCGATAGCGGCGCCAGCGCGCCGGCAATGCCCTTGAGCAATGTCGATTTTCCGGCACCATTCGGCCCAACAACCGCAAGCAGCTCGCCCTTCGCCACTGTGCCATGCAGATGATGCACAGCCGGATGACGGCCATACCCAAGCGTCACATCCTCGAAGGAAATGGCAGGCGCAGCGTTCGGCGCATCTGCATGGCTGTGCGCTGCATGAGCGTGATGGGCATGATTGTGATGGTGACGGCTGCTCATGCGCGCGTCATCCAGTAAATGGTGGCGAGTGCCGGCGTGAGCAATGCCGCTGCCATCGCCAGGCGGCTCAGGGCCGAGAGGCGCACCAATGACCATGTCAGCTTTCCTGCCACCGCATGATGCGTGTGGTGATGATGCACGTGGAGATGGCCATGGTGGGTGTGAGGCGCGGGCATGCGAGTGAAATAATATAACAGCGTGCAAATGGCTAGGGGCGGGCAACAAAGGGCGTGCCGTCATGGTCGGGACAAGCCCGACAATGACGATGGGAAGACAGTCACACCGTTTGGACCCCTGCTTCGCCTCCAGCTGCCTTCATCAACGCTGATCCTATCCCGTGCTTGGCAATGCACCTCTCCCATGACTATCTCTGACGCATGGCCATCGATGTCGTCGATCTCAGAAGCTTCTACGCGGCCCCGCTGGGGCATGTGGCGCGGCGCTATGTCGGCGCGGCTGTGGGCAAGCTCTGGCCGAATGTCGCCGGCTTGCGCGTTGCCGGGCTTGGCTTTGCGCTGCCCTATCTCTCGCAGATGCGCGAGCAGACCGAGCGATGTCTTGCGCTGATGCCGGCGCGTCAGGGTGTGGTGAACTGGCCCTCATCGGGCGAATCTGCCTCAACCCTGGTTGAGCCCACCATGCTGCCATTGCCGGATTTGAGCCTCGATCGCATCCTGCTCATTCATGGGCTGGAGGTGAGCGAAGACCCGGAGGCCTTGCTGGAGGAAGCGTGGCGCGTGCTGGCACCGGGCGGGCGGCTGATCGTGGTCGCACCCAATCGTCGCGGCCTCTGGGCGCGGATGGACACGACGCCTTTCGGACATGGCCACCCCTATAGCCGCAGCCAGATCGAGCGGCTGATGCGCAGCACACTTTTCACGCCCGAGGGCTGGGCCGAGACGCTCTATGTGCCGCCATTCCAAAAGCGCGGGCTGATCCGCTCCGCGGCCATGTGGGAAAAGGTCGGTGCACGGCTTGGGCTGCCTTTTGCCGGTGTGCATGTGGTGGATGCCACCAAGCAGCTCCACA
>JBOFIL010000498.1:0-3123 GCA_051650165.1 Allobosea sp. | reverse complement strand
CGCGCATTAGCCTTGCACCGCAGAAGGATTGGGCCGGCAATGAGCCCGCACGCCTTGCCCGCGTTCTGGCAGCATTGATGCCGATCGCAGCTGCCACGGGCGCAAGCCTGGCTGATATGATCGTGCTTGCCGGCAATGTCGGCCTTGAGCAGGCGATTGAGGCTGCCGGCTTCAAGATCGCCGTGCCTTTCGCGCCCGGTCGCGGCGACGCAACCGCGGCGATGACCGATGCGGCTTCCTTCGATGTCATCGAGCCGGTGGCCGATGGTTTCCGCAATTGGCTGAAGCAGGACTATGCCGCAACACCTGAAGAGTTGCTGCTGGACCGGGCGCAGCTCATGGGCCTGACCGCGGGCGAGATGACCTGCCTCATCGGCGGCATGCGGGCGATGGGAACCAACTATGGCGGCACGAAGCACGGCGTGTTCACCAACCGCGCCGGCGCGTTGACGACGGACTACTTCGTCACCCTCACCGACATGGCGAATAGCTGGGTGCCCGCCGGCAACAATCACTACGAGATCCGCGACAGAAAAACCGGTGCCGTGAAATGGACGGCAACGCGGGTCGATCTGGTCTTCGGGTCCAACTCGGTGCTGCGCGCCTATGCCGAGGTCTATGCGCAGGATGATGGCGCTGAGCCGTTCATCCATGATTTTGTTGCTGCATGGACCAAGGTGATGAACGCTGACCGGTATGATCTCGCCTGAGGCGGGATCTAGAGCCGGATAGGCTGGCCTTCGCGCACGGATTGCTCGGCGGCCAGTCCGATCCTGACGGCTTTCAGCCCATCCTCCAGCGTGACATCGACCGCGCCGCCCTCACGGACGACGCGGTTAAAGCCAAGATGCTGGTAGTAGGTGGAGCCGTGATGATCTCCCGCTGCCAGGATCGCCTCATCGACGTGAACCTTGCGCCGCTGCGGGTTCTGCGGCTGGCGGGGCGAGACTTGGATTTCGCTTTCCCTCTCGGCCTGCCCCGGCCAGAAGCGCGCAGGGCCGGGCACGAAGGCCTCGACCTTGCCAAGGCTACCTGTCGCGGCCAGCTCTTCTTGCCAGTATGAGCCCTCGGCAAACATGCACAGATCCAGCATGGCGCGCACGCCAGAGCTGAAATCAACAATCACATAGGCATTGTCGAGAATATCCGGCACGCGGCCCTCGTAACGCTCCTGCCTGTGGTTCACATCGGCGGCGCCGGAGGCATAGACCCTCACCGGCTCGTCCTGCGCCACAAGTCGCATCAGATCAAAGAAATGGCAGCATTTCTCGACCAACGTGCCGCCTGTGCGCGCGGAAAAGCGGTTCCAGTCGCCCACCTTGTGCAGGAATGGGAAGCGGTGCTCGCGGATGGCGAACATCTTGAGCGCACCCACCGTGCCCGCGCGCACCTCGCGGATAAGCTCGGCGACGGGAGGCATGTAGCGATACTCCATCGCCACCCAGATCGGGGCCTTGTGGGCACTTCCTGCCTTTGCCAACGCATCGCAATCATTGAGCGTCGTGCAGACCGGCTTTTCGACCAGTATCGGAAATGCCTGTTTGGCCGCGAAAATATCGCCAAGAATGGCCATGTGCGTGTCGTTCGGGCTGGCGATCACAATCGCATCGACGAGCCCTGAGTCCAGCAGCTTCCGGTGGTCATCAAACGCTGCCGCACCGCCGCCAGCGGCGGCTGACAGGGCGCGCTGTTCGGCATCAGGATCAGACACAGCCGTCACCCGCGCGCCGGGAATGAGCGCCAGATTGCGGATGTGTTCACGGCCCATCATGCCGGCGCCGATCAAGCCATAGCGAACGGTGTTGGATGTCATCACGCCAGCTCCACAACCGGAATGTTCATCTGGCTGGCGAGCGCGCGCAGCGTGCCGCGATGCTCGCCGTAAACCAGCGCCACATGGTGTTCGAGGCCGAACTCCATCATCGCCTCGGTCACATCAGAGATGTTGCGGTCAAACCGCACCACGCCGGATGTGCCGGTGAAGCTCATCGGCGCACGCAGCATGTCAGCCCCGGCCAGGATCATCACCGTGCGGCCCCGCGCCTGGCTGATGCGTGCGATGGTGACGCGGCCCGGCTTCAGGGTGAACTCCTGCAGCAAGGGCATGCGGCGGTTGGAATGGATCTGCGCGCGAGGTTGAAACGCATCATCCGCCATCGAGAGCGGGGCAGAGCCGCAATGCCAGAACACGCCTGTGTCGCTGGCCTCGTCCATATCAACAATATCAACCAGCCACGAAGGCGCGCCCGCAACTTCCTGCAGGATCAGCCCCGACAGCGCGCCATAAACATCGGCCTCGCAGGCGCAGGGCGTGCCGGCCTCGGTCATCAGGCCCATCGGCCCACAGGCGGCACAGCCATATTCGGTGAACATCTCCGGCCAGCAGCGCACGGCCAGTGCGGTGGCCCCGACCTCGGCTTTCAGCGCCTCCAGCGCATGGCAAAGACTGAGGCTTTTATCGAGCTGCGGCTGATCAACCTCATCAAGCCCGGCGAGCTTGCCCGCCACATCGCGGCGTGTCTTGGCGATCTGATTTTCGCTGACGTCACGGGCAGCGGCAAACAGCTCCGGCAGTGCGATCTGCCTGACGCTGACGCCGGCCAGCGCGCCAAGCTTGGCAGCATCATAGGCACAGGTATCGAACCCGGCAGGATGCTCGCCGAGCAACCCGATTGTGCGGCCGGCCAGCGCCTTCGCCACCAGCTTTGCCTGCTCGGTTTCCAGCAGCGAGGGGGCGGGCGTGGCCGGAAACACCGGGTCGCGCTCATCGCCCATCACCAGGCTGCCAATGGCGTCATTGATATTGGCCCTGTCAGGCGCGCTGTAAAGCCAGCGCAGCGGAATGCTCTTGAGGCCAAGCGCATGGCCCGCAAGGTTCAACCCACAAAAGGAATTGAGTCTCAGCCGTCCGCCCGCGCGCGGCTCCGGCACAGCCCATATCGCCAGCGGCGCAAGGCCCTCATTCGCAATGCGCACGGTCATCGAGGCATCAGTGAAGGTCACTTGCAGGATCAGCAGCAGGTCCAGCTTGTGCTGCTTCAGCCCGTTGAGCGCGGCTTCTGTGGCAGCAGCGTCAAACAGCAAAGCGCGGGATCCGACGATGCTATAGTTGCTCGCGTCCAG
>JBOFIL010000497.1:0-1806 GCA_051650165.1 Allobosea sp. | reverse complement strand
TCCAGCCCTCCCTCAACACCATCGCGCGCAGGAATGTGCGCACCATCGAGGCCAATGGCGGGCAGCTGACGCTGTCGTCGGATTTGCTGGCCGATCTGGTGCCGGGCTCCGGCGCAGTCTCGGTCTCCGTCTCGCCGCTGGCCGCGCTCGATGTGCCGGCGCTGCTCGGCGAACTCGACCGCTACCCCTATGGCTGCACCGAGCAGACAGTGAGCCGCGCCATGCCGCTGCTCTACGTGAACCGCCTCGCCAGCCTTGAAAACCTGGCGATGGACTCAACGGCTGAGGCGCGCATCACGGCGGCCGTGGAGCGCGTGCTCGCGCGGCAAGGTGCCAATGGCTCCTTCGGCCTGTGGGGTGTGGGCGGCGAGGATCTGTGGCTGGATGCCATGGTCAGCGATTTCCTCACCCGTGCCCGCGAGCGCAATGTGCCGGTGCCACCACAGGCCTTCGCGCTGGCGCTGGACCGGCTGCGCAACCAGCTCGTCAATGCGGGCGACATCCGCGCTGAAGAAGCGGCGGGCCTCGCTTATGCGGCTTACGTTCTGGCCCGCAATGGCCGCCCGGTGATGGGCGATCTGCGCTATCTCGCCGATAACAAGCTGGGCGATTTCGCAACGCCTCTGGCCAAGGGGCAGATCGGCGCGGCGCTGGCGCTTTTGGGAGATCGCACCCGCTCCCGCACTGCCTTCACGGCTGCGCTTGGCACGCTCCAGGCCATCCGTGATGACGGCATTTCGCGGCCCGATTACGGCACGCGCCTTCGCGATGGCGCGGGTTTGCTCACGCTGATCGCCGAAACCAATGGCGAGCGCGCAGACATTCAGCGCGCGGCGCAAATGCTCGACAATGCCCGCAGCACCACGCGGTTCACCTCGACGCAGGAGAATCTCTGGATGGTGCTGGCGGCGCAGGCGCTGTCTCGTGATGCGGAGAACCTCACGCTCACCGTCGATGGCACGGAGCGCAAGGGCGCGCTGTATCGCACCATCCGCGCCGAGGCGCTGGATGCAAAACCAGTCATTATTGCCAATCCGGGCGCAAATCCGGCCAGAGCCACCGTCACCGTGTCTGGCGTGCCGACCACGCCAGAACCCGCCATCGATCAGGGTTTCACCATCGAGCGCGGGCTCTACACAATGAAGGGCCAGCCCGCAGATCCGCGCGCGCTTCGCCAGAACGAGCGCTATGTCGTGGTGCTGAAGCTGAAAGAGCCCGCCACGCGCTATGGTCGGCTGATGGTGGTTGATCCACTGCCCGCGGGCCTGGAGATCGAGAATGCCAGCATCACCGATGGCGCATCGATGGAAGGGCTGAACTGGTTCAAGCAGGAGGTCGAGCCGGTCAATATCGAGGCGCGGGATGATCGCTATGTCGCGGCCTTCACCCGCGAGGGCAACCAGCCGGCGACCTTCGCTGTCGCCTACACCGTGCGCGCGGTCTCGCCGGGGCGCTATGTCCATCCGGCGGCCTTCATCGAGGACATGTACAAGCCGGATCGCTATGGCCGCACGGCCTTTGGCGCGGTCGAGATCCTCTCGGCACGGTGAGGCGAAGGGCTATGACACAAGCCGTCATTGCGAGGAGCAAGGGCGACGAAGCAATCCAACTTGGGCAACCCTCAAGATGGATTGCCGCGTCGGGCTGCGCCCTCCTCGCAATGACGAGCGTATTAATACTCCTCCCCCTGCTCGCACTTCTCATCGCCTCCCTCGCCCCGCCCGTCCTTGATCTCGACAAGGCGCGGGATCGCTCCGCTGTGGTGCTGGACCGCGAAGGGCGGCTGATGCGCCCGTTCCTGACAGC
>JBOFIL010000496.1:0-8515 GCA_051650165.1 Allobosea sp. | reverse complement strand
GCGCCGAAAATCGTAATCGGCGCTGAACGCGGCGCGCACCTTGTCTGTGACAATCTTCTGGCCCTGCTCGCCGCCCGGCTGCAAGCCAAAGCGCATCGAGACTTCACCCTTGTCGCCGAATTCCTGCACCTCGGGCTCGCCAAGGCTCAGCCCCTCGGCCACCCGGCGCACATCGGCGATGGCGACCTTGCCGGATTTGGCCTGCATCTCGATCAAGGTGCCGCCGGTAAAATCAATGCCGAAATTCATGGCAACCGTGAAGAACAGCGCGATGGTCGCGACCGACAGCGCTGCCGAGAACGGAAACGCCAGTCGGCGAAAGCGCATGAAGCCGAAGCGGGTGTTATCAGGGAAAAGCCTGAGCAGTTTCATGTCGGTTCTCTCCGCTCAGATCGGCAGGGTTTTCGGCTTGCCGAATTTATACCAGAGCGCGATCATCATGCGCGTCATGGTCACAGCCGTGATGATGGTGGTGATGATGCCAAAAATCATCGTCACCGCGAAGCCGCGCACCGGGCCTGACCCGAAGATGTATAGCAGCACAGCGGCGATGAACATTGTCACGTTCGAATCCATGATGGTGGCAAAGGCGCGGTTGAAGCCCGCCTCCAGCGACGAGATCAAGGATCGTCCGGCACGGAATTCCTCCCTGATGCGCTCGTAGATCAGCACGTTGGCGTCCACCGCCGTGCCAATAGTGAGCACGATGCCGGCGATGCCCGGAAGCGTCATGGTCGCGCCCAGCAGCGACATCATGGCGAGGATCAGCAGAATGTGGATGCCGAGCGCGATATTGGCGAAGATGCCGAACAGCCCATAGCTCACCAGCATGAAGCCCGCGACAAGAATGGCCGCGACAATGCTTGCCTTCTTGCCGGCATCAATCGAGTCCTGGCCAAGGCCAGGCCCGACAGTGCGCCGCTCGACAATGGTCATGCGGGCAGGCAGCGCGCCAGCGCGGAGCAGCACGGCCAGATCGTTGGCGGCCTGCACGGTGAAGCGGCCTGAAATCTGGCCTGATCCGCCCGTAATCGGCGTCTGGATTCGCGGCGCGGAAATCACCTCATTGTCGAGCACAATGGCAAGCGAGCGCCCGACATTCTCTGTGGTGACCTGCCCGAAGCGCTGCGCGCCCTTGATGTTGAAGCGGAAGCTGACGATCGGCTCGCTCGTGCGCTGGTCAAAGCTGGCCTGCGCGTCGGTTAGGTCATCGCCTTCCACAATCACACGGCGTTCAACGGAAACCTGCGCTTCGCCCGAGGTTTCGCGTGAGCGCAGCATTTCAGTGTCGGTAGAGGCTGTCGCGGCCTCCGCGAGCATACGGAACTGCAGCTTGGCCGTGGTGCCAAGGATGCGCTCAAGCCTCTCCGGGTCTTGCTCGCCGGGAATCTGCACCAGAATGCGGTCCGCGCCCTGACGCTGGATGTTTGGTTCCTTGACGCCCTCAGGGTCGATGCGGCGGCGGATCACCTCGATGGACTGCTCCACCGTGCGGCGGGTCTTCTCCTGCACGGCGGCATCGGAAACCACCATCTGGATCAGGCCATCAGGCTGCTCTGTGATGGTGAGCGACTGGCCGGCCTGCGTGCCGACAAGCTGGTTGCCGATGGGCACGGCGAGCTTGCGCAGTTCCGGCGCAAGCTTGGCACGGTCAGCGCTGTCTGCCACGCGCATCTGCACGCCGCGCGTGATGAGGCTCACGCCGCCCGGCACGACCACGCGCTGCTCGCGCAGCACACGGCGCACATCATCACGCAGGATATTGACCTGGCCCCGGATGACATCGGCGGTGTCGACTTCCAGCAGGATATGGATGCCACCCTGCAAATCGAGACCGAGCGGCATCGCCTTGTGCGGCACAATTGCTTTCGGAAGAAAGCCCGGCACGCCCGCCTCAACAGCCTTGCGCGTCGCCTCGTTCCAGAGGTTGGGCGCGGTGTAAAGCACCGCCCCTAGCGCCAGCAGCACCACGACAAGGGTCTTCCAGAAAGAGAAACGCAGCATCTAGGGTCCGTTCTGGCAATATAGCGGGGTAGCAAACAGGCAGGCGCAGCCCTCTGGCCAACCTGCCTTCTAGCCAACATCAATCCTTGGCAGGCTCGCCCTTGGATTTCACATCCGTGATCATCTGCTTGACGATGCGCACCTTGACGCCTTCGGCAATCTCGACCTCGACTTCCGTCTCATCAACAACCTTGGTCACCTTGCCGACCATGCCGCCGGAGGTGACGATCTGGTCACCGCGCCGCACATTCGTGACCATCTCGCGGTGATCCTTGATGCGCTTCTGCTGCGGGCGGATGATCAGGAACCACATGATGATGAAGATGAGGATGAACGGAATCATCGACATCAGAATATCGCCGCCGCCTGCTGCGGGTGCGCCTTGCGCGAAAGCTGGGGTGATCACAGAAAGCTCCAGACCTGTTGGTTGAGTGGCGAGACACAGGGCCCGATTGCGACCCCCATGCGAATTCGCGCGGACTATATCCAGCGGGGGAGGTAAATCAATTCGCGGGAAAATCAAAGCAGTTAGAAATCAATCACGAAGCATTGGATTGCTGCTGGCATCCGCTGCTGGCATGCGCTCCTTCTTCCGGATGGACCAGCGCCAGCGCGTGGCTTATCGAAAATGTCACAGCTTTTGAGATGATCCCGCATGACCTCCCGCCCAGACATTGACCACGCCACCCTGCTTCGCATCGCTGACGCACTGGAGCGCCTCGCGCCGCCAAAGCCCGCCAAGGCCGATTTCAGAGCAGCCGAAGCTTTCGTCTGGCAGCCCAAGGCCCATGTGCTGAGCCCCGTTGCCAAGGTCAACCGCGTTGCGATCGCCTTGCTGCGCGGCGTGGACCGGGTGCGCGATGCACTTGTCGAGAACACGCAGCGCTTCGCCGCAGGATTGCCCGCCAACAATGTGCTGCTCTGGGGAGCGCGCGGCATGGGCAAATCCTCACTCGTCAAGGCCGTGCAGGCCGATGTGAATGGCCGCGCGCCAAGCGGGCAACTGCCGCTGAAGCTCATCGAAATTCACCGTGAGGACATAGAAAGTCTGCCCGAATTGATGGGGCTGATCCGGCCTGATCCGCACCGTGTCATCGTGTTCTGCGATGATCTGTCGTTCGATGCGCAGGACACCAGCTACAAATCGCTGAAAGCCGCGCTCGATGGCGGCGTCGAAGGCCGGCCTGACAATGTGCTCTTCTATGCCACCTCCAATCGCCGGCATTTGCTCCCGCGCGAGATGATGGAGAATGAGCGCTCCACCGCTATCAATCCAGGCGAGGCTGTCGAGGAAAAAGTCTCGCTCTCAGACCGCTTTGGCCTGTGGCTAGGCTTCCACAAATGCTCGCAGGATGAATATCTCGAGATGGTCGAGGGCTATGTCGCTCATTTTGGGCTGGACTACGCCCCGCCCGATCTGTTGCGTCACGAGGCGCTGGAATGGGCCACCACACGAGGTTCGCGCTCTGGCCGCACGGCCTGGCAGTATGTCACTGATCTCGCGGGAAGATTGGGCAAAAGGCTGGATTGAGACTCACTTTCGTCATGGTCGGGCTTGTCCCGACCATCCACGACTTCCTTAGAACGCCGCCAAGTCGTGGATGCTCGGCACAAGGCCGAGCATGACGCGAGAGGATTGTCTTTCAAAACAGAAAGGCGGGCTGGCCCTGTCATTGGAGCCGCCCGCCCTTCTTTCGATCAGCCGTGTCTCGCGGAACTGATCGGAACCCGTGATGCTCAGTTGGTCAGATACGGTGTCGGATCGACCGGACTAGACCCCTTGCGCAATTCAAAGTGCAGCTGCGGCGAGGAGACATTGCCGCTCTGGCCGGATTTGGCGATGACCTGGCCTCGATTGACCTTCTCGCCGCGCTTCACATTGATGTCGCCATTGTGGGCGTAAGCCGAGACATAGCCATTGTCGTGCCGGATGAGCACGAGATTGCCATAGCCCTTCAGCTCGCTGCCGGCATAGGCGACCGTGCCGCCTTCCGCTGCCTTGACCGGCGTGCCTTCCGGCACGGCGATATTGATGCCCTCATTGCCACCGCGGCCCGAAAAGCCGTTGATGATGCGCCCGCGCGCCGGCCAGCGGAACTCGCCCTTGGCACTCTCGGCCTTGGGGGCCTCGCTTTCCTTGGGCACGCTGCTGGTGGTCTTGGGGTCTGATTCAGCCGGAAGTGCAGCCACTTTCTGGCGCGTCTGCGGCTCGGCAGCCTTGGCTTGAGCTTTGGCTTCCGCTTTTGCCTTGGCAGCCGCATCAGCTTTCGCTTTGGCTTCCAGCTTGGCCTTGGCTGCTGTTGCGGCCTTGTCCTTGGCATCCGCTGCCTGCTTGGCCTCTGCTTCCGCAGTCTGCTTTGGCTTGGATTGGGCAGCCGCCCGAATTTCAGCAGCTGTCATGCCGCGCTGCGGCTGGGCAGCAGGCTGGGCAACCGGCGCAGGCGGGCGGGAGACAGGCTTGACAGGATCAGCCTGCGGCGCTGGCTGCGGCGCAACCATTCGCGTCGGGCGCGCCAGATCAGCATCGCTCTGCACATTGCCAGCGCTGGCGACACGCTGCGCGCCGCCGCGCGTGGCCTCGACATTATAGACCGGAATGACAACGCGAGAGCCAGGAGAGGCCGCCGTTTTGCTCGAAAGACCATTGGCTGCCAAAATCGCTGCTGATGGCACGCCGTAGCGCTGCGAGAGTGTATCAACCGTTTCGCCATGCGCCATCACGACAGGCGTGCCGCCTTGCGCGGTCCAGCCGGCGGCATTGCCGGTGACACCTGCGACGCGGGCCGACATTGGCCGAACGGCAGGAGAAGCCTGTTGCAGCGCCGAGGCCGCCGGCAGACTACCAAGCGAACCCGTCTGCATGGTGGCGCGCTCCATGGCGGGCGTCACGCCCTGCTGGACACGCTGGGTCACACCTTGCTGGATCTGCTGCTGAGCGATCTGCTGCGGCGCAATCTGCTGGGAGGCCGGCGGGGCGAGCGGCGAAGCTTGAACCTGCTGCACAATGCCCGTGTTCACCGGCTTGAAGCCGGCATTGCCAGCCTTGGCCAGCGAGCCGGTCGTGCCCGGATCGCGCACCGAAGCATTGTTGGATGCGAAGGGATTGCTGAACGGGTTGCTGCCGAAGCGCGACATGTCGGATGAGCAGGCGCTCAATGACAGCGCAGCAAGCGCAACGCCGGACAACCGCAGCGACGAGCGCGCAACAGGGATCGAAAACGCAAAGTTCTTTTGCCGACGCATTACAACGCACCTGAACTGACGCAACTCTACTGAACACAGTAAAGACCGATTCAGGTTACGAAAGCGTTGCCGGTTTTTGGTTTTCTGCAAAAGCGCCGATGAAGCGCCTCACATTGCCCGTGAGATGCCGGGCGCGAGCGGCGGCAGGCGCAGCGCCCCGCCCAGGTGATGGGCAAGGCTCCCGCCCTCCCCGCGTGACAGGGTAAGCATCCGCGAGAGGCCGTCCATTGGCATTGCTGCCACCAGCCGCCCTCCAACATTCAGCCGGCCTGCCAGCGCCTCAGGCATCGCAGCCAGCTGGCCATTGACGAGAATGCGATCAAACCCGCCAATCGCGCCGGCCACGCGCGGCGGGTCCAGGCCGTCACCATGAATGATCTCGATGCCGCCGCGCCCAATCGCATGCAGCCGCTCATGCGCGGCCAGCGCCAGCGTACGATAGCGCTCGATGGTGGTGACGATCAGCCCCATCTCGGCCAGCAGCGCCGAGACATAGGCCGAACCAGTGCCGACCTCCAGCACGCGCTCGCCGGGCTTGGGGTCCAGCGCCACAATCATCTGCGCCACGACAGAGGGCGCGGTCATGGTTTGGCCGCAGGGCAGCGGCAGCACAATGTCTGCTCTGGCCAGATCAGCACAGCGACGCGGGGCGAAGGCCTCACGCGGCACACGCTCCATGGCACGAAGCAACCCTGTGTGGCGCACGCCATGGGCGCGCAAGCTCAAAAGGAAAGCAGCAGCGGCCTCAGCATCCTCGAAGCGGGCCTGCCTGTCAGAAAAGCCGCCCACCGCGCCCACTTGCCTTAGCCCGCGAACACTTGCGCGAAACGCGTCAGGGTCGGCTCATGGGTCAGATCGAGTTCGAGCGGCGTCACGGAAATCTTCTTGTCAGCCAGCGCCTTCAGGTCTGTGCCGATGCCAGGCTCATATTTGCCGCGTGCGAACGCGATCCAGAAATACGCATTGCCGCGGCCATCTTTCCGCGGATCAATGCGCAATAGTTCTGCATCGCGCCGCCCCTGCACACTCACGGCAACGCCCTGCACTTCTTCCGGCGCGCAATCGGGGAAATTGATGTTGAAGAGGATGCCGGACGGAATGCCCTCCTTGAGGAGGCGTTTCAGCACATCCGGCGCATGGGTCTCGGCGCAATCCCACAATATGCCATCGCGGCCCGACACAGGCCCATAGCCCTGGCTGAGCGCCACCGACGGCACACCAAGAATGGTGCCCTCCATCGCGGCGGCGATCGTGCCGGAATAGGTGACATCTTCCGCGACATTCTGGCCGCGATTGACGCCGGATAGCACCAGATCAGGCAGGTTGTCCGCCATCACATGCCGCACCGCCATGATGACGCAATCGGTCGGCGTGCCTTTCACGGCAAAATGCTTGGGCGAGATTTCGCGCAGGCGCAGCGGGTCATTCAGCGAGAGCGAATGCGATACGCCGGATTGATCGGTTTCCGGCGCGACAATCCAGACATCATCGGAGAGCGTGCGCGCGATGCGCTCCAGCACGGCGAGCCCCTCGGCATGGATACCATCATCATTGGTGACAAGAATGCGCATCAGCCTTTTGCCCCAATGACCGTCAACCCGCCCATGTATGGCCTCAACGCATCCGGCACGCGGATCGAGCCATCGGCCTGCTGGTAGTTCTCGATCACGGCGATGAGCGCGCGGCCGACCGCAACACCGGACCCGTTGAGCGTGTGGACAAACTGCGTCTCCTTCGCGCCCTTCGCCCGATAGCGTGCATTCATCCGCCTTGCCTGAAAATCACCGCAGACCGAGCAGGAGGAAATCTCGCGATAGGCATTCTGCCCCGGCAGCCACACCTCGATGTCGTAGGTCTTGCGGGAAGCAAAGCCCATATCGCCGGTGCACAGCGTCATGACGCGATAATGCAGGCCAAGTGCCTTCAGGATATTCTCGGCGCTGGTCAGCATCCGCTCATGCTCTGAAGCGGAAGTTTCCGGCGTGGTGATCGAGACAAGTTCCACCTTCTCGAACTGGTGCTGGCGCAACATGCCGCGCGTATCTCGCCCGGCAGAGCCCGCTTCCGCCCGGAAGCAGGGCGTCAGCGCCGTATAGCGCCTTGGCAGCGTCTCTTCATCGAGGATGGATTCGCGCACGAGATTGGTGAGCGGAACTTCGGCGGTTGGAACGAGCCAGAAATCCTCGCGCGTGGGCGCTTTCTCGATGGCTGCATCGACAAGTTCGGTCAGCGTGATTTCGCTGCGGCGATAACGTGCCTGATCCTCAGGGCTGGCATTATGCAAGGCATCGCGCAGCAATTCTGCGCGCGAAATGGTGCGTGAGGCTGTGAACTGGTCATCTACGAATTTCGGCAATTGCGCCGTGCCGAACATCGCATCATCGCGCACGAGGATGGGCGGATTGACCTCCGTGTAGCCATGGCCGCCATCCGTTTCAGGGAGCGTATGCATATCGAGCATGAATTGCCCGAGCGCACGCGACAGGCGCGCGATGCCGGCACTCAGCACCACGAAGCGCGAGCCGGAGAGCTTCGCCGCCGCCTCGAAATCCATGCCCCCTAGAGCTTCACCAAGCTCGAAATGCTCTTTCGGCGCAAAACCAAATGTCGGAACCTCGCCATGGCGGCGATATTCGACATTGCCATGCTCATCTGCGCCGCTGGGAACCTCATCCTTAGGCAGGTTTGGCAATTCGACCAACGCCTTGTCGAGCGTGTCTTTTGCTTTCCGCTCGTCATCCTCCAGCTTTGGCGTGCCTTCCTTCAGCGCATTGACCTGCGCCTTCAGGGCATCCGCGCGCGCTGCATCCTTGGCGGCCATCGCCTGGCCAATCTCTTTCGAGAGCGCATTGCGAAGGGTCTGCGCCTCTTGCGCGCCCGCGATCGCGGCTTTGCGCGCATCATCGAGCCCGATCAGCCGTGCCGATGTGCCGGCAAAATCGGCATTCCTGCGCATCAGCGCAGCATCAAACGCCGCTGCATTGTCCCTGATCCAGCGAATGTCATGCATGGTGGTTCAGCCTGTCTCATCGCGCTCATGGCACCTAGGCCGGCGCCAAGAATCCTGTAACTATCCGTATTGGCTGGCTCATAGCATGATGGCGGTGCGTGTCACGCCAAGACTAAGGGCGATCTGTGCCAACTTGCTGTCATCCCGGGCGACCAGAGGAAGACCCGGGATCCAGCTTTCTTTAAAGCAACTGTTCCAAAGCTGGATCCCGGCTCGCGCTTCGCTTGGCCGGGATGACAGGGAGGCTCAGCTCACATC
>JBOFIL010000495.1:0-2105 GCA_051650165.1 Allobosea sp. | reverse complement strand
GATGGGTGTGGTCACATCGCCGCGTAGCCGGCCAAAGGCCTCCCATGCCACTGCGCCAGCCAGCCCAAACAGGAGTGCGGTTTCGGCGAGCGCTGCCAAAGCCTCGACTTTGCCATGGCCGTAATGGTGCTCATCATCTGCGGGTTGGTCCGCTGCGCGCACGGCAAAATAGGTCACCACAGTCGCGAAAATATCGATGATGCCATGCAGTGCCTCAGAGAGCAGCGCCAGCGAGCCGGAGAGAATCGCGCCCGCCGCCTTGGCCAAAGTCAGCACGATGCTTGCGCCAATCGAGACCAGCGCGACGCGCCGCTTCAGGGCGCTTTCCTGTGCGGGTGTTCCGCTGTGTTGGGGCGTGCTGCTCATGCGCCTGGCTGGTCTGGTTGCGTCATCGTGCCATCTCCCATGGGCAATGAGCGCATCCCATGCGGCAGATCAAGCGCTGATCGGCAAATCACTGTGCAATTGCGGTGCTGCTCCTTCACGCCGCGCCCTTGGATCGCTCGGCCATGCGCCCCATCTGAGGGGAGAGCCAAAGGAGCACTTCATGGAATATCTGCACACAATGGTCCGCATCGCCGATATGGATGCCTCGCTGGATTTTTATTGCACCAAGCTGGGCCTTGTTGAGGTGCGCCGCATCGAGAATGAAAAAGGGCGTTTCACGCTGATCTTTCTGGCAGCTCCCGGCGATGAGGCGCAGGCGCGCGAGACAAGGGCCCCTTTGATCGAGCTGACCTATAATTGGGATGAGCATGATTATGCAGGCGGGCGCAATTTCGGCCATCTCGCCTTCCGCGTCGATGACATCTACGCCACCTGCGACAAGCTGATGAAGGCAGGCGTCACCATCAACCGCCCGCCGCGCGATGGCTACATGGCCTTCATCCGCTCGCCTGATCTGATCTCGATCGAGCTTCTGCAGAAAGGCGACCCGAAGCCACCTGCCGAGCCTTGGATCTCGATGCAGAATACAGGCGCGTGGTAAAGCTGCTCACGCATCACGCCGCTCTGGACCCTTGATCGCCAGGAAGGCGATGAAGGCCACCAGCGCCACCAGCATGGAGGCACCCAGCGCCGCTTCCATGCTCAAACGCGTGGAGAGCGTGGCGAACACCAGCGGCCCGGCGGCATTCACCAAAAACCGCATGCCGGTGATCTTGCCGACCAGCGTGGCATAGCCGACCGCGCCAAACAGATAGAGCGGCACCGTGCCGCGTGCGATGGTGATCAGCCCCTGGCTGATGCCATAGCAGGCGGCGAACACCAGCGCCGAGGCGGTTGAAGCGGTGGTGATCAGCAGCACGCCGAGGCTCGCCACCAACATTCCAAGCGCAAAGCGCCCGGTGGCGAGCGGGTTCATCCCTTGGCCGAAGCTCACCTCCACCAGCCGCGCCAGCACCTGCGCAGGGCCCATCACCATCGCGACCAGAGCTGCGGCCTCCGTGCTCATGCCCTCATGGGAAATAATCCGCAGCATGTGGATCGGAACGGCCGAGTAGATCAGGCTGGAAATGCAGACAGCCGCTGCATAGGCGATGTAGGCGCGCCGTCGCGCCTGCCCCTCCAGCATGGGCGGCGGCGCGGAGGTGCCAGCTTGCCCCGTTTCTGGCGTGTCGGCGAGTGGCACGGCCTTGCGCAGCAAAAGATGGTGGATCGGCGCGCAGATGGCGATGTTCATCAGTGCGAATACACACAGCCCCCAGCGCCAGCCGAATGCCGTCACCAGCCATTGCGTCAGCGGCCAGAAGATGGTCGAGGCGAAGCCTGCAATCAGTGTGACGGCGGTGATGCTGCGCCGCGCCTCATGGCGATGGATCTGCGTCAGCGCGGCAAAGGCCGCCTCATAAAACACCATGCATGTCGCGATTTCGGCGAGGATCGTCGCCGCCGCAAAGAACCAGAAATTCGGCGAGATCGCGCACGCGATGAGCGCGATACCGCCCAGCACCGAGCCATAGCGCATGATCTGGCGCGCGCCGCGCCTGTCGATCTCGCGCCCGGCAATGGGGGCGGCGATGCCGCCGATCAGCAGCCCCACTGTGAAGGCGGCAAAGAACAGATCAAGGCTGATGCCGAAGTCCTTGGCAATGGCTGGCGCCATC
>JBOFIL010000494.1:0-7091 GCA_051650165.1 Allobosea sp. | reverse complement strand
GGTCTGCGTCAGCGCGGCAAAGGCCGCCTCATAAAACACCATGCATGTCGCGATTTCGGCGAGGATCGTAGCCGCCGCAAAGAACCAGAAATTCGGCGAGATCGCGCATGCGATGAGCGCAATCCCTCCCAGCACCGAGCCATAGCGCATGATCTGGCGCGCGCCGCGCCTGTCGATCTCGCGCCCGGCAATCGGTGCGGCGATGCCGCCGATCAGCAGCCCCACTGTGAAGGCGGCAAAGAACAGATCAAGGCTGATGCCGAAATCCTTTGCAATGGCTGGCGCCATCACGCCGTAGCCATAATAGAGCGAGCCGTAGCCGATGGTTTGTGTAAGCCCCAGCGCCAGCACGGTGCGATCATTCAGGCTGGCAAGCACCGGGCGAAGGCTGGAGAACGGTTTCGTGCTCATCTATCCTTCAGGCCCGCTATTATGCGCATGCCACCAATTTGGCGGCCAAGCCTTCTAGCGCCTAGGCATGGCGTGTTTCAATTCCATGACGGAAATTCCATGATGGATATGATCTGGCCTGCTTCAGCAACATGGCCATTGCAATTGACAGCCCGCGCTTTCGCTGGCCCTCTCGCAAAGACGACTGCGCCGGAAGTGAAGCTGCCCCATGCCTGATGCCTTGCTGAACATCCAGCTTTTGCCCGCCGGTGTCTCGCCTCTTGTTGCCTTGATGCTCGTCGCGGTGAGCTTTCTCACCTCTGCTTTGACGGCGGCTTTCGGCATTGGCGGCGGCATGGCAATGCTTGGTGCATTGGCTGGCACGGCCCCGCCGGCGCTGATTGTCGGTGTGCATGGGCTGGTGCAGCTTGGCTCCAATACTGGCCGCGCGATTCTCCAGCGCGGGCATGTGCTCTGGCCGCTGGTCTGGCGCTTTTTCGCCGGCAGCCTTGTGGGCGTGGCTATCGGCGCAATGCTGTTTCAGGCGCTGCCGACAAGGCTTTTGCTCCTCATGCTTGGCCTGTTCATCCTCGCCATGACGTGGGCACCAAAGCCGCGCATCCCCGGCCTTGAGCGCGCAGGCCTCGTGGCAGGTGGCACGATCTCGACCTTCCTCACCATGTTCATCGGCGCAACCGGCCCCTTCGTGCAGGCGCTGTTCCTGCCGATGGGGCTCAGGCGTCAGCAGCTCGTGGCGACGCACGCCATGTGCATGACCATCCAGCACGCGCTGAAGACCCTCGCCTTCGTTGCGGTCGGTGTCGCGCTGATCGCCTGGTTGCCGCTGATTGCCGCGATGGTGGCATCAGGATTTGCCGGCACGGTGCTGGGCTCGAAGCTGCTGGATAAAATGTCAGAGGCTACTTTTCGCACGGTGCTCAAGGTAGTTTTGACACTGATCGGCCTCGATCTCCTGCGTCAGGCTGCAGGCTTCAGCCTGCCGGGGCTGGTCTAGGATAAGTTAGGCCTGATCCCGGCAAGCAGTGCCCGCCTTGCCTATTGCGCGGAAAGCCCTGCGCTCTGTGCCAGATCGGACAAGCGCTTCAGCTCGGCGTTGAGTTTCTCGCGATGCGCCTGCGGGCCACGCGCATTTGCAGGGAAGAGCAAGGTGCCCAGTTGCTCAAAGCGCTCCTGTACCACCTTGTCCTGCAGGGCCGACTCCAGCGCAGCGCTCACTTTGCCCTGGATGTCTGCCGGCGCGCCTTTCGGCGCATAGAGCGCGTGCCAGACAGTTGTGTCGAGCGATGGCAGCCCAAGCTCCTTGGTGGTGGCAATGTCAGGGAAGCGCGGATTGCGCTCAGGAGAGGTGATGGCAAAGGGCTTGATCTTCTTCGCCTCGATCTGCGGGAAGGTGTTTGTGGTCTGGTCGCACAAGAAATCGACCTGCCCTGCCACCACATCATTGAGCGCTGGGCCAGTGCCACGATAGGCAACAAAGTTGGCTTTAAAGTTCAAGGCTTGCATCAACATGATGCCACACAGATGCGAGCCTGAGCCAACGCCGGCATGGGCGAATGTGACCTTGTCGCTATTGGCTTTCAACGTATCGAACAGTTGCTTCGGTGTGTTGGCATCAAAGCCGAGCCTGGTCGTGACCACGTAGGGTCCATAATTGACGAGGCCGAGTGTCTCGAAGGCGGTGGCGGTGTCATAGGCAAGGTTCTTGTAGAGCGCCGCACCAAGCGGCAGCGCGACATGGTGGATCAGCAGCGTGTACCCATCCGGCTCGGCTTTGGAGACGCGTGCGGCGGCAACAGTGCCGCCAGCCCCGGCAATGTTCTCGATGATGATCTGCTGGCCAAGGCGTTCCCCCATCTTAACGCCGAGCAGCCGCGCGATGACATCGGAAGGCCCACCTGCCGCGAAGGGCACAACCAGCGTGATCGGTTTGGCAGGCCAGGCCTGGGCCATCAATTGCGTTGATGACAGGCTTGCCAGTGAAACGGCAGCGAATAACGCGTTGGCCGTGCGGCGCGTGAGGCGAGATGGTGTCATGGTGGTCTCCTCCGGGTTTTGGCCATTCCTGCGACGTATCGCGCCGGTTGATGTCTGATGGTTGTCGTCACTTCAGTTCGGCAACGTAGTGAAAGCTCGTAGTCAGGCAAAGGCTCCGTCGCCACTCGATCGCAGCGCCATCAAGGCCGAGTGCCAAACGGTCAATCAGCAGCGCGGGCGTGCCGGCTGAAACACCTAGCGCAGCGGCATCCGTTTCGCTCAAGGTTATTGCCTTCAGCCTCTCGCGCGCCGATGCGACCGTGATGCCGTATCCTGTGGCAAACTGCGCATAGAGATTGTTGGGGATCTCTCCACTGGCAAGGCCGGGAAACAGCGCGGCTGGCAATGAAATATCTTCCACGATCAGCGGCACATCCTTGATGAACCGCAACCTGCGAATGCGAATGACCCGTGCCTTGGCGCGCAAGCCAAGTTCGGTGGCCTCCTCTGCGCTGGCAGGCTTTTCCTCAGCAGACAGCAACCGGCTGTCGGGAAAGCTTGGCGGCCCCTGATCAGGCACGATCTTGAAGAACTGGAACAGGATGCGCTGCTCATCATGTTCGGCCACGAATGTGCCGCGCCCTTGCCGTCGCACGAGCAGATTCTCGGCCGCCATCTCATCCAGCGCCTTTCGCACCGTGCCCTGGCTGACACCAAGCTCCTGCGCCAGTTGCCCCTCGCTGGGAATGGCAAGGCCTGGTGGCCACACGCCATCGATCAGCCGCTGCACGAGGTGGTTTTTCACCTGCCGATATAGCGGGTGAAAGCCCGGCAATGGCTGCGCCCCCGGCGTTGCATCGCCAGCATCAGGCCTAGTCTTCGCTGCCGGCATGGCGGCTCCCCGATTTTTGCGGCTTGCCACCAGTCATATGTCTTATATAAGACTTGCGTCAACAGGCACAACGCGGCCCAAGAGCCGCAATCGGCAAGAGTCACAATCGGCAAGAGTCACAATCGGACACGGCGGCTGCCATCCGCCGGCTAACATGAAAGCATATGCGACAATGAGCAAACCGCATCTCCTGGTACATGAGAAGAAAGACACGGTCGGCGTTGTGGTGGTCGAGGGCCTCAAGGCCGGCACCGACATGCTGGCGGTCATCACCCATGACAACACGGATTTTCGCATTGGCGCGAAAATGGACATCCCGATCGGCCACAAGATTGCGCTGAAAGACATCAAGAAGGGCGATACGGTCTGGAAATATGGCCAGGACATCGGCATCGCCAAGGCCGACATCAAGACCGGCGAGCATGTCCATGTCCATAATGTGAAGACCAAACGCTGGTGAAGCGCCGGCGCAGCAAAGCGCCATTTGGTCACACTCCATCCTATTCAGAACGGGAAACGCCCCATGTCATCCATCGTCGCCAATTTTGATCTCGTGAACCGCAAGCTGAAAGCCTTCAAGGGCCGCCGCATCGAAGCCCCGGCTTTCAAGGCTCCTTTCGTGAAGCGCCCCACTGGCCGCTCGCTTGACAGCGTGATGGGCTGGCGGCGTGAGAATGGCCGCGTCGGTGTGCGCAACCATGTGCTGCTGCTGCCGCTGGATGATTTGTCCAATGCGGCCTGCGAGGCGGTTGCCAACAACATCAAGGGCACGCTCGCCATCCCGCATGCCTATGGGCGTCTTCAGTTCGGCGAGGATCTGGAAATCCATTTTCGCACGCTGATCGGCACGGGCGCTAACCCGAATGTCGCGGCGGTGGTCGTGATCGGCATCGAGGATGGCTGGACCAAGCGCGTGGTCGATGGCATCGCCAAAACCGGCAAGCCGGTGGTCGGCTTCGGCATTGAGGGCCATGGCGACATCTCCACCATTGCCCGCGCGTCCTATGTCGCCAAGGAGTTCGTGCAGTGGGCGAGCGAGTTGCAGCGCGAGAAATGCGGCATCGAGGAATTGTGGATCTCGACCAAATGCGGCGAGAGCGACACCACCACCGGTCTTTCTTCCTGCCCGACCGTCGGCAACATGTATGACAAGCTGATCCCGCGCGGTGTTTACGGCGTGTTCGGCGAGACATCCGAAATCACGGGGGCTGAGCACCTGTGCAAGGCGCGCGCCGCAACCCCCGAAGTGGGCGAGCGCTGGTACAAGATGTGGAAAGACTACCAGACCGATGTGATCGAGCAGTTCAAGACGGACGATCTGTCGGACTCGCAGCCCACCAAGGGCAACATTGCCGGCGGCCTCACCACCATCGAGGAGAAGGCGCTCGGCAATCTTGAGAAGATCGGCCGCGAGTGCAAATTCATCGATATTCTCCAGCCGGCAGAAGCACCCGCCAAGGGGGCAGGCCTCTATTTCATGGATACATCCTCGGCGGCGGCGGAATGCGTCACGCTGATGATGGCAGGCGGATATGTCATCCACACCTTCCCGACCGGCCAGGGCAATGTCATCGGCAATCCGATCGTTCCGGTGATCAAGATCACGGGCAACCCCAAGACCATGCGCACCATGCCTGAGCATATCGATGTCGACGTCTCCGGCGTGCTGGCCCGCACCATGACCATCCCGCAGGCGGGCGATGCGCTGATCGAGAACATCGTGCGCACTGCCAATGGTCGCCTGACGGCTTCCGAGGCGCTGGGCCATCGCGAATATTCGATGACCAAGCTCTATCGCAGCGCATGAACGCGGCGACACTCCAGCGCCTCGCCCCCGGCTTCGGGCTGGCGATGGCGGTTGCAATTGTCTCCTGGGCGGCGGAGCCGCTGCTCAAGGCCGCGACCGGCGGGCTACTCGCGCTGCCTGCCATGGTTATCGCGCTGATCATTGGCATTGCGCTGTTTGCCTTTGCCAGCCGCCCGGCTTTCGAGCCGGGCCTGACCTTCTGCGTCAAGAAGCTGCTGCGCTGGGCCATCGGCTTGCTGGGCCTGCGCATCGCGCTGGGCGATATTATCGGGCTTGGCCTGACAACAGCGCTGATCGTGGTCATCTCCATGGCGCTGACCATCGCCTCCGGCATCTGGCTGGCGCGTGCGCTTGGCCGGGCGGATGGCTTTGGCGCGCTGGCGGGCGCGGCCTGCGCGGTGTGCGGCGCTTCCGCCACACTCGCGACCGCGACCGTCGTGCCGGATTACAAGGAAAAAGCGGCCGACATTGCCTTCACGGTGGTGATGGCCAATGCGATCTCGACGCTGGTGATGCTGGCTTATCCGCCGTTTTGCGTGATGCTCGGCCTCTCCGCGCAGGAAACCGGCGTGATGCTGGGGGCCACCATTCACGACATGGCGCAGGTGGTGGGCGCGGGCTATGCCGTCTCCGAGCCTGTCGGCAATACGGCGGTCATCGTCAAATTGTTTCGCGTGTTCCTTCTGCTGCCTGTGGTGCTGATCATCGGCTGGTGGTTTGCCGCGCAGGCAAAGGCTGGTTCACCCGCCGGCAGCGCCAAGGCCAAGGTGCCCATGCCAGTGTTCGCGCTGGTGTTCCTCGCGCTTTGCCTGCTCAACAGCGTGATGGCGGCCAATCCCGCACTTTCGGCCAGCATTGGCTTCCCAGCCATCAAGGCGTGGTTGGGAAGCGCCGCGACATGGGGCCTGCTGATCGCCATCGCCGCATTGGGTCTGGGCACATCGCTCAAGGCCATCCTCTCGATCGGCTGGCGACATGCGGCAGTCTTCATGGGCGCGACGCTCGCCATTCTGCTATCAGTGCTTGTCCCGCTCATGTTGTTGAGGTGACCCATGCCGGACATCATCATCTGCGAATTCATGGATGAAGCCGCGATCACAGAGGGGCTCAAGGGCCATGATGTGCTCTATGATCCCGGCCTTGTAGATCGCCCGGATGCGCTGAAGGCGCTGGTGGCCAATGCGCGTGCGCTGATTGTGCGCAACCGCACGCAGGTGCGCGGTGATCTTCTGGCAGGCGCGGGCAAGCTCAAGGTCGTTGGCCGGCTGGGTGTCGGGCTCGACAATATCGATGTGAGCGCCTGCGAGGCGCGCGGCATCGAGGTGTTTCCGGCCACGGGCGCGAATGATGTCTCGGTCGCGGAATGGGTGATCGCCAGCGCCATGCTGCTGATGCGCGGGGCCTATATGGCCACCGGCGATGTCACCGCAGGCACATGGCCGCGTGGCCGGCTGATGGGCCGCGAGGTCTCGGGCAAGGTGCTTGGCCTTGTCGGTTTTGGCTCCATCGCCCGCGAGGTCGCCAAACGCGCCATCGCGCTTGGCATGGTGGTCGAGGCCTATGATCCTTTCGTCAAGGATGAGGTTTTCGCGGCAGCCGGTGTGCGCCAGCATGGGCTGGAGCCACTGATCCGCGAGAGCGATGTCATCAGCCTGCATGTGCCGCTCACCGATGACACCCGCAACATGTTCGATGCGTTGCGCCTCGCTCGCATGAAGCCGGATGCCATCCTGCTCAATGCGGCGCGCGGTGGCATCATTGATGAGCCGGCGCTCGCAGCGGCGCTGAAAGCTGGCAAGCTTGGCGGCGCGGCGCTGGATGTGTTCGATGAGGAACCACTCAGCGCAGGCCGAGGCGCGGTCTTCGCTGGCTGCCCCAATCTTATTCTCACCCCGCATATTGCCGGTGTGACGCAAGAATCGAATGTCCGTGTGTCATGGGCCACGGCCCTGAATGTCAAACGCGCCCTAGGCTAGGAACCTACCATGCAGCAGCTCACGCTTGAAA
>JBOFIL010000493.1:0-1423 GCA_051650165.1 Allobosea sp. | reverse complement strand
TGATCGGCAAGTGCCCGCTCGATGGCGGATTCAATGTTACGGGCCGCATCGATTTCGCCCAGATGCTCAAGCATCATGGCCGCTGACCAGATCTGGCCCACGGGGTTCGCAATGCCCTGTCCGGCAATGTCAGGCGCAGAGCCATGCACAGGCTCAAACAGGGAAGGGAAATCGCGCTCCGGATTGATGTTTCCTGACGGCGCAATGCCGATGGTGCCGGTGCAGGCCGGCCCTAGATCGGAGAGAATATCGCCGAACAGGTTGGATGCGACAACCACATCGAAACGATCCGGGTTCAGCACGAAATGCGCAGTCAATATGTCGATATGGTATTGGTCGACGGATATGCCGGGATAGGCCTTTGCCATTTCCTTCACCCGCTCATCCCAATACGGCATGGTGATCGAGATGCCATTGGATTTGGTTGCTGAGGTCAGCTTGGCGCGCGGGCGGCGGCTGGCCAGCTCGAAGGCATAGCGCAGCACGCGGTCGATGCCGATACGTGTCATCACCGTTTCCTGAAGCACGAACTCGCGCTCTGTTCCCGAGAACATCCGCCCGCCGATGGAGGAGTACTCGCCTTCGGTATTCTCGCGCACAACATAGAAATCAATGTCGCCAGGCTTGCGCCCCGCCAGTGGGCTGGGCACGCCGGGCATGAGCTTGACCGGGCGCAGATTGACATACTGGTCGAACTCGCGCCGGAACAGCAGCAGCGAGCCCCAGAGCGAAATGTGATCCGGCACACGGTGCGGCATGCCGACTGCGCCGAAGAAGATCGCGTCATGGCTGCCGATCTTGTCCTTCCAGTCTGGCGGCAGCATGGCGCCATGCTTGTCGTAGTAATCGCAGGAGGCGAAATCGAACCAGTCGAGTTTGATCTCGAAGCCATGGCGCTTGGCGGCTGCTTCCAGCACGCGCACGCCCTCGGGCATCACCTCTTTGCCGATGCCATCACCTGCGATGACGGCGATGCGATGGATACGGTTGGTGAGCGTCATGGTGTTAGCCTCCGGCAAAAAAGGCGGCGAACTCCGCCGCAACGAGATCGGGAATTTCTTCAGCAAGATAATGCCCGCCGGGCAATGTATGGCCACGCACATCACAAGCGCGCTCGCGCCAGAGCGCCAGCACATCGAAGCAGCGGTTCACAGCGCCATGCTCACCCCAGAGCGCCAGCAGTGGCTGGGTGAGCTTTCGTGCGCCATCCGCATCATCATGCGCGATGTCGATCGTGGCGGCGGCGCGGTAATCCTCGCAACTGGCATGGATGACGGCGGGATTGCGGAAGCAGCGCAGATAATGTGCGAGCGCCTCGTCGTTGAAGGGCGTGAGACCCGCAGAGCCTGATCCGCATTTCTTGAGCCAGTACGCCTCGGCATCCGCGCCGATCATCCGTTCCGGGAATGGGGTGGGCTGGATC
>JBOFIL010000492.1:0-1462 GCA_051650165.1 Allobosea sp. | reverse complement strand
TGGCTTCAAGTGCCTTGTGGCGCCGCATTATGGCGAGCGCCTGCTCGAAATCACCCTCACGCACATCCTGTTCGGCCAAGGTGCGCTGCCAGAAGGCGCGCTCATCTGCCGAGCCGCGCCGGAAGGAGAGCACTACGGGCAGGGTGATCTTGCCCTCGCGAAAATCATCGCCGGTGTTCTTGCCGAGCCGCGCGGCAACGCCGCCATAATCCAGCGCATCATCGATGAGCTGGAAAGCGATGCCGAGATTGAGGCCATAGCCACGGCAGGCTGCTTCCTCCGGCTTGGGCCGCCCAGCAATGACAGGGCCGACCTCGCAGGCGGCGGCGAATAGCTCAGCCGTCTTGCCACGAATGACAGCCAGATATTCATCTTCGCTGGTCTGGGTATTCTTGGCGGCGGCGAGCTGCATCACCTCGCCCTCGGCGATGACGCAGGCCGCATTCGAGAGAATATCGAGCGCGCGCATCGAGCCGACTTCGACCATCATGCGGAAGGCCTGGCCGAGCAGGAAATCACCCACCAGCACGCTTGCCTCATTGCCCCAGAGCTTGCGTGCGGCAGGCTTGCCCCGGCGCATGTCGCTATCATCAACCACATCATCATGCAGCAGCGTGGCGGTGTGCATGAACTCGACAGCTGCCGCGAGCTTGACATGGCCCTCGCCGCGATAATCACACAGTGCGGCAGTGGCGAGCGTCAGCATCGGGCGCAGGCGCTTGCCGCCGGATGAGATGAGATGATTCGCGACCTCCGGGATCATCGTCACCTCGGAGCCGGTACGGGAGAGGATGGTCGAATTGACCCGCTCCATATCGGCGCGCGTCAGGCCAACCAGGGCGTCGATCCCGCCTTTTGGCTCTTTCTCCTCGAATGGCACGACAAGTCCCAAGGCCAGCTCCGTTCAGCAAACATGTCAGTTCCTTGAAAAGGTTCTGCCATGCGCTGCCCATCGGGGCAATCGTACCTTCCGTCGCGGCTTGCGTCGCAACTCGGCAGGCGGCATGTGCTGGGCATGGATAAGGCAATGGGCATCGCCACAACAACCGACACATTCCTTGATGGCCGCATGGTGCTGCGCCAGCCGGTGAAGGGTCACCGCGCCGGCACGGATACGATGCTGCTGGCGGCCCTCGCTCGCGCGGCGGGCGGGAAGAGAGTGGTTGATCTGGGGGCTGGCGTCGGCACGGCGGGCCTCGCGCTCGCCATGATGGAGCCGGAGCGGCATGTGACGCTGATCGAGCGTGAGCCTGAGCTGGCGATTCTGGCGCGAGAGAATGCAGCGAGCCACGCGCAGGGCCGGGCCGTGGTGGTGGAGGCAGACCTCACCGACGGCAAGGCGCTGGTGGCGGCGCTCCAAGCGGCGGGCCTGCCAAGCACGGGCTTTGACACCGTGATGATGAACCCGCCATTCCTTGATGTGGGTGCGGCACGGCTCTCGCCTAATCCGCAAAGGCGCGGC
>JBOFIL010000491.1:0-2947 GCA_051650165.1 Allobosea sp. | reverse complement strand
ACCGCACGCATGGCACATAGACTTAGCACATAGACTTGGCACATAGACTGATGTTGTGAATGAGTGAGAGCCAGATGCCGAAGAAAAAGCCCCTCGTCATTGTCACGCGCAAGCTGCCCGAGGCAGTCGAGACGCGGATGCGCGAGTTGTTCGATGCCGAACTGAACATCGACGATCATGCGCTCAGCCATGCCGAGCTGGTCGCCGCCGTGCAGCGCGCCGATGTGCTGGTGCCCACCATCACCGACAAGATCGACACATCGGTGCTGGCGCAGGCCGGGCCGCAGCTGAGGCTCATCGCCAATTTCGGCAATGGCGTCGACAATATTGATGTTGCCACCGCCGTGCAGCGCGGCATCACGGTCACCAACACGCCGGGCGTGCTCACCGATGATACCGCCGACATGACCATGGCGCTGATCATGGCTGTTGCGCGCCGCCTGCCGCAGGGCGCACGCACCGTCACCGATGATGACTGGGCCGGCTGGTCACCCACATGGATGCTGGGCCACCGCATCACCGGCAAACGCCTCGGCATTGTCGGCATGGGGCGGATCGGACAGGCTGTCGCGAGACGCGCACAAGCCTTCGGCCTTGCCATCCATTATCATGACCGACGCCAGCTCGATGCTGCCACCGAGGAAAGCTTCGAGGCGACCTGGTGGGAGTCGCTCGATCAGATGCTGGCGCGGATGGACATCGTCACCATCCATTGCCCACACACGCCGGCCACCTACCATCTTCTCTCCGCGCGGCGGCTGAAGTTGCTGAAGCCCGAGGCGATCCTCGTCAACACCGCCCGCGGCGAGATTGTTGACGAGATGGCGCTCTCTCGCATGCTGGAGGCCGGAGACCTGGCCGGCGCGGGGCTGGACGTGTTCGAGCATGAGCCGGCGGTCAACCCGCGCCTGTTGAAGCTTGCCCGCCAGCACAAGGTTGTGCTGCTGCCGCATATGGGCTCGGCCACGCATGAGGGCCGTCTCGACATGGGCGAGAAGGTGATCGTCAACATCCGCACCTTCATGGATGGCCACAAGCCGCCGGATCGTGTGCTGCC
The DNA here is from genome assembly GCA_051650165.1 of Allobosea sp. Taxonomy (GTDB): domain Bacteria; phylum Pseudomonadota; class Alphaproteobacteria; order Rhizobiales; family Beijerinckiaceae; genus Allobosea. The sequence continues at coordinate 1,890 of JBOFIL010000491.1, read as the reverse complement.
AAGCATGCTCTGACACGCCAGCGCTTGAGCGCGCTCAAACGCCTGTCAGCTGCCCCAGCATCTGCTCGGCGGCGCGTGTGCCTTCCAGCCATGCGCCGCCCACCGTGCCCCATTGGTCCTGCGAGGCGGCTTCGCCCGCGTAAGTGATTGCGCCATGGATTTGGCGCAGCACTGTGCGCGCCGATGATTTGCCGATGCCGGCCATGGCCCACGCCCCTTGCGCGAACGGATCCGCCGCCCAGGCTGTGACGTGGAGGATGTCCACGCCCGGCGTCGCGCCAAAATGTCGCTGCAGCTTTTCGCGCACATGCGTGATGCGCTGTGCCTCAGGCATGGCAGCGAGGCGATGGCCCTCGCTGGCGAGCAGATCGAGATAATGCAAATCCGCCCCCTCCATATGCGCGAACAGCGCAGCATGATCGGTGCTAGGTTCCTTGCCGGCCATGGAGAACACAATCTCGTCATGGCGGTTGCTCCAGGGCGCAGAAGCGGCCCTGAGCACGGCATGTTCATAGGCAGCAGCGCGAAAGGTCGCGGCGGCGGAGAGCAGCGCCTCGGGTGCGGGCTCAAACGCGATGCTGCCAGAGGCCAGCACCATCATCGGCACGGTGAGGATCAACTGACGCGCCTGCCACACCCGGCCATCGCGGGCTGTGATGGTGCAGCCATCAGGCTCTTGTGCAATGCGGATGATCTCGACGCCGGTTGTGATGTCGAGCCCTGCTGCGAGCCGGGCAATCAGCGCGCCCAGCCCGCCAGCCACCAGCATGTCGCGGTCATCCTCGACGCCGGCGAAATCCACCGTCGAAATATGCTCTGGTTCCATGCCGCAATCATAATTGGCGTGCATGAACAGGCAGGCGCGCGTCCATGGCCCGACATTGCCGACTGCCTCAGTGACCGAGAGATCGTGACCTCGCCGCTCTGCCAGATCAGCCGCCTCGAAGATGCGCGCTTCGGCCCGTTCCCAGGCATGATCAAGGCCATAGCCGGCAATCATGCCCAGGCCCTTGCCATCTTTCAGCGCACGGAAGCGATAGACGGCGCGCGAAACCCCAAGACCCTCATTGCGGGCGAGTTTCACCAGCGGGTTAGAGCGCGCGGCATGGAGCCAATGCGCCCCCAGATCGACCGGCTTCCCGCCAAAATCCACCGTGACCGCGCGCCCGCCGATGCGATCACGCGCCTCCAGGATCAAGGGTTGCAAACCTGCGGCCTTGAGTCGGCGCGCGGCGGCAATACCGGCGGTGCCAGCACCAACGATAATCACCGGGAGAATGCCGGCAGCCGGAGTTTTCGCGCTTGCCATCAGATTTGCCACACTTGGCGCATCACCAGATTTTCATGACAAGCCTGCGACAACTCAGGAAGGCCGCGCCTCGCCGAACTGACCGGATTTACGGAAGCGCCACAGATAGGATGGCACCACAGCCGCGATGCTGGAGGGAGCGATGCCAATGCCTTGCAGCGTGCGCCCTTCTGTCTTGGCCGCATCCGAGACAACATTGTCGGTTTGCAGCAGCGTGACCTGATCACGCGTGATCATCAGCTCATCGGGCATCAGGCCAAGCGTCGCCTTGTTGGCGATTTCCATCATCAGCGCCTGGAATTTCGCCACTGGCCAGGGCAGTGGCGCGAGCAGGCGCTTGCGGCCTGTGGCGTCGCAGACGAACTCGAGCAATTCGCGAAAACTCTTCACCTCCGGCCCGCCAAGTTCATAGATGCGCCCGCCCACGATCGTTCCATCAATGGCGCGGGCAATGGCCTCGGCCACATCGCCGACGAACACAGGCTGGAATTTCGTTTCGCCGCCGCCCACCAGCGGCAGAACGGGCAGCATCCGCGCCAAAGACGCGAAGCGGTTGAAGAACTGATCCTCCGGGCCGAACA
>JBOFIL010000490.1:0-11759 GCA_051650165.1 Allobosea sp. | reverse complement strand
AAGGTCACGCGCGTGGAAATCCGCGACATCCTGCCCCCGGCAGATCTCGCAAACGCCATGGCCCGGCAGATGAAGGCCGAGCGTGAGAAGCGCGCCTCCATCCTTGAATCAGAAGGCCTGCGCCAATCCGAAATCCTGCGTGCCGAGGGTGAAAAGCAGGCGCTGATCCTTGCCGCCGAAGGGCGCAAGGAAGCCGCCTTCCGCGATGCCGAGGCGCGTGAGCGCTCAGCCGAAGCCGAAGCCAAGGCGACTGCCATGGTCAGCGAGGCAATATCGCATGGTGATCTCGCAGCCGCCAACTTCCTCGTGGCCGAAAAATACATCGACGCCCTCAAAGCGATCTCATCCGCGCCAAACCAGAAGGTTGTCATTGTGCCGATCGAGGCCGCGGCCCTGGCCGGCACGCTGGGTGGCATTGCCGAGCTGACGAAATCCGTGTTTGGCGCGGATGTAGCACCAGCCAAACGCACCGGCACCACGCCCACCTTGCCACGTCAGGGCTAAGATGAGGCATCGCACGGAGAACGCATCATGATGTCTTTTCTCCTCTCGGGCTGGGGCTGGTTCCTGATCAGCTTTGCGCTGATGGCGCTGGAGATGCTCGCGCCAGGTGTGTTCCTTGTCTGGCTGGGCATTGCCGCCTTCATCACCGGCGTGCTGGTGCAGGCTTTCGGCATTGGCTGGCAGGCCTCGGCGCTCGTGTTTGCCGTTCTGGCCGTGGCGAGTGTGCTCATCGGGCGACGTATCTCACGCTCGGGTCGCGACACGCCTGAGCCCTCAGCCCATCTCAACACGCGGGCGCAAACCCTGATCGGCCAGAGCTTCCGCCTCGACAGGCCACTTCTCAACGGCGAAGGGCAGATCAAGATCGGTGACAGCGTCTGGCGCATCACCGGGCCGGATATGGTCGCCGGAGCAAGCGTTCGAGTGCTACGCATCGATGGCGCAACACTCATCGTTGACGCAGGCTGAGAGCCGCGCCGGGGATGAATAAACCCGGGGTTATCAGGTCAGGCGAGGGTTTGGGAAAGGTCGTTTGCGATGCTGGTGCACAACCAGGACAATTGGCCTGGGGCGTATCGCGGAAAATCGATCAATAGGGCATAGAACCGGGCATCAATTTGGCTTGATGGGGCTCGGCTCGTTGAATTCGGCATCCAATGTACTGTTAGAGCCATTGAGACCTGCCCCACGCCCTGCCAGTGCGGCAAGAATCTGGAGCTGGTCCGACGGCACAATCAGTGTCGCGGATGCTTCGATTATGGAATTTGCGTTCTCGATGGCATCACCAACGAGCCCGCCTGCTAGTCCATTTGGCAAGCCTGCAGACATGGCTTTCCCTCCTGCTACAAGGTTAACGAGACCCTTATAGCAGAAAGGCTGACCGATTTCCAGTTGCACCAGCCGGCAAAGCTTCTCTGGCACGAAAGCGCCATGTTCAAGCTTTGCCCAGCTGATGATCCGTGTGGCTCGGCAGGATTATTCCGGCTGTACGGGCGCTACCTGCGGCGTGCCTGTCGAGGCAAGGGCAGCTGTAAAACGCGATTGATCCTGCGGGACTGCGACCTCTGCGGCGACCGCGGCGGCATCTGCGGCTGCACCACCGCAGCCTCCTGCTCCACAACACATGGCATATTGCTCCTGAAGAAACCGCATCAGGTAATAATCAGCAACAAAATGCGTACTATGTCAATCAGATGACAAATCTCTGCGTGAACTTGCACTCACCAAGCTTAACTTCGGCGATTTGAATTGCTGCAACGGGGCTGAGTACACACTCAGGCGACACCCGCGCGCAGCAGATCAAGATAATGCACGATGCCAACAGGTGAACCGTTTTCGACAACGACAAGCGCTGTGATCTTATGAGTTTCCTGAATTTCCAGCGCCCGCGCCAGCAAGGTATCAGGGGCAACGCCCCGCGGATTGCGGGTCATGATGTCAACCACGTTCAGGCTCATCAGATCGTACCTGAGCTTTCGCCTGAGGTCGCCATCGGTGACAATGCCGGCCAGTGTGCCATCTGGGTTGATCACCAGCACACAACCAAAGCCCTTGGCGCTGATCTCGGCCACGGCCTCCGCCACAGTTGCCGAAAGGCTGACAACCGGCAACCGCTCGCCCTTGTGCATGACATCACGCACCTGCTTGAGCTGCGCGCCCAGCTTTCCGCCAGGGTGAAACACGCCGAAATCCTCGGGGCTGAAGCCGCGCTGATCGAGCAGCGCCACGGCCAGCGCATCACCCAATGCAAGCTGCATGGTTGTGGAAGTGGTGGGGGCGAGCCCATTGGGGCAGGCCTCTTCGGCCTTGGGCAGGATCAGCGCCACATCCGCCTCCCGCCCAAGCGTGGAGGCCGGGTTGGATGTGATGGCGACAAGCGTGACGCGGAAGCGGCGTGCATGCGCCACTATATCGCGCAGCTCGGCCGTCTCGCCTGACCATGACAGCGCAAGGATCGCGTCATCCGGCTGGATCATGCCAAGATCGCCATGACTGGCCTCAGCCGGGTGGACATAATGCGCCGGTGTGCCGGTCGAGGCCAAGGTCGCCGCGATCTTGCGCCCGATATGCCCGGATTTGCCCATTCCGGTCACGATCAGGCGGCCCTTGAGTGAGGCTATGGCCGAAATAGCGGCTTCAAAGGCCGCGCCAAGCGGGCCATCGAGCGCGGCACTCAGGGCGGCAAGCCCTGCCCGCTCGGTCTCGATCGCGCGTTGGGCGATGCTGCGAAGTGATGCTGACATGCGTGTCATCTAGAGCATCTCCCGGGAAAGTGGAAACCGGTTTTGCTGGGCCTGGCACTCTCTCAGCATGACGATGCCGTCATGGCGCGCATGGATGGTGGTAAATCAGCTTGATATGGTTTGGAGCGATGTCAGGAGAGCCAAGGGCTGCAGGCCGGCTCTGGCGCGAGGCCTTTGGTGATGGCCAATCGGCATTCGGGAACTGTGTCAGCCACGCAGCCGTTAACGGGAAGTCGGCGATCATCGCCTGGTGTTAACGGTCATGCGGTAGGTAAAAAATGCACAGAAAGACAGGTTATCTCATCCGTTGAAGGGAGATCAGTTTGGTGCGATCCTTGTTGAGCCGCTCGACGTGGCAGTGCTCTTGAGCAAGGCATTCAGCCCGGCCTCATTATCGCCGCTGAACAACGTGCCCAAATTGCTGGTGCTCGTGCCCGATCCACTGGCAAAGATCGACGCAAGCTGCGTGACCGAGCTGCCGCCGGCAGGAGATTCACCGGTAAATGCGCCCACGATCGTTCCGCGGTCGCCATCGCTGGTATCGGCAGCATCCGCAAGCTCGGCACCGGCCAGCACAAATGGCATATACGGCCCCGTGAATGGCGCGACGACGCGCGCAATGTTGGCAAGACTGTCAAAGAAACCCATGGTCAACACTCCAGCGTTTGAAGGAAATGAACGTGACAAGCGCTAAATCGTTCATTTTAACGATTTAGGTTACCAATACATTTTTTTGCCGTCAATTACGCCCGGAGTTGCTGCCCGAATGAGGCTCGAGCAGGAACTTGCGCTTCAACAATTGACAACGCGCGATTCAAGTACGGCTCGAAATCACCGCGCCCTGATGATTGTCTGATGTGATGGGTTGATGACATCAGATGCTCGCTTACCTCTCGTTAACCATGCGCGTTTACCTCTGATTATCGAATGGCGGGAAACCGCGTCGAGCAGAGGGGCATATCGTGCCGAATTGCGGCGCATCAGCGCAGAGGCGGCAAGCTGCCGGCATGTGGGACTGCACGCATCGCCTGATGATGGGTGCGGCGCTGCCGCTCGTGCTAATTCTGCCGCTCAGCCACACCCCGGCCCATGCGCAGCTGCGCGGCGGCGTGGATGCGCAGCGCACCGCGCAGGCCACCGATCCCGCCACAACCAGCACAGGTTTCGGCGTTGGCCAGCCCACGGACCAGTCCGCGCCTTATGCAACACGCAGCGGCGCAACTGCCTCTGGCGCAACGGCATCAGGCGCAACCTCGCGCCGTGCATCGGTCAGAACAACACGTCCGGTACGCGCACCAGTGAAACCAGAAGCAGCACAGCTGCGCCGCGATACGCGCACACCTGTTTCAGTCATCGATACCCCGCCGCCCCCACCCGTCACACGGCGGCGACGCCCCGTCACGGAAGAAGACCCGTTCGCAGCGGTCGGCGTCGATGTCGGTGGCATCACCTTGCGCCCGGCCATCACCGTCTCTGGCGGCTATGATGACAACCCCAACCGCGCACCCACAGGCCGCGGCGCGCGCGTCAAAGGGTCATGGCTCGCCCGCACAGATGCCGAGGTCACCGCCAGGTCCGATTGGTCGATCCACCAGTTCACAGGCGAAATTCGCGGAGGTTATTCGCGCTATTTCAGCGCTGAGGACGCCTCACGCCCGGATGGAACGGGCCGCGGCACATTGCGGCTCGATTTCAGCAGAGACACGCAAGCCGAGTTGGAAGGGCGCTTCAGCCTCGACACGCAGCGCCCCGGCTCGCCCGAACTCAATGCACGCGTGATTGGCCGACCCATGGTCTATGGCTATGGCGCAAGCGCCGGCATCAGCCACAACTGGCAGCCGGTGACGCTCTCGCTGCGCGGCGCGGTTGACCGTACCACTTACGAGGACGGCAAGCTTTCCAATGGCGGCGTCGCGCGCCAGACAGATCGTAACGCCACACAATACACCTTGCGGACACGCGCCGCCTACGAAGCAAGCCCGGGCTTGAAACCCTTCGTCGAGGCCGCAATCGATACGCGCCAATTCGACGAGAGCACCGACATTGCCGGCTTCAAACGCTCATCGACTGGGCTGACGGGCCGCGCGGGCGCCACCATGGAGCTGACGCGGCTCGTGACTGGCGAGGCATCGCTTGGCTACCAAACGCGCGATTATGAGGATACGCGCCTGACCAATCTACGCGGGTTGATCGGCGATGCGTCACTGGTCTGGACCGCAACCGAGCTGACCACCGTAACTCTTCGCGGCGCGATGGAGCTGAATGACACCACCTTGCCCGGCGTCAATGGCGCAGTGGCGCGGCGGGCCGACCTTCAGGTGGCACATGCGGTGCTGCGCAATGTCACCGTCACCGGCATCGCTGGCTGGAGCCAGCAGAAATATGATGGCGCAGGCCTGACCGAGAACACTTTGCAGTTGGGCGCACGCGCCGAGTGGAAGCTCTCGCGCACCATGGCGGTGCGCGCCAGCTTCACCCATGAGCGCCTGAACTCGACGACAATTGGCGCGGATTACACCGCAAATGTCTATCTGCTCGGGATGCGCTTCCAGCTGTGATACACCACAGCGTCATGGTCGGGCTTGTCCCGACCATCCACGTCTTTCCTGAGGCACTCTCAAGTCGTGGATGCTCGGCACAAGGCCGAGCATGACAGAGAGTTACGCCCTTACCCCAACAGCTTCTTGATTTCCTCGCGGAATGCCCCGGCGATTTCTGGCCGGCGCAGGCCGTAGGCGACATTGGCGGCAAGAAAGCCAAGCTTCGAGCCAGTGTCGTAGATCTCGCCATCGAAGCGCACGGCATGGAAGGGCTGCTCCTGCGCCAGGCGCAGCATCGAATCCGTCAGCTGGATTTCCCCGCCAGCGCCCTTCTCCTGCTTTTCCAACAGATCGAAGATTTCCGGCTCCAGAATATAGCGCCCGGTAATATGCAGGTTGGAGGGTGCCGTGCCCTTGGCCGGCTTCTCCACCATCTGCGTGATGCGCGAGACCTTCGCCGCACGGTCCTCAACACCGACAATGCCATACTGATGCGTCTGGTCATCCGGCACAGGCGAGACGGCAATGAGATTGCCGCCCTTCTCCTCATAGGCGTCCATCATCTCTTTCAGGCAGGGCGTGTTGGCCAGATGCAGCATATCCGGCAGAAGAAGCGCAAAAGGCTCGCGGCCGACCAGATCGCGCGCGCACCACACCGCATGACCCAGACCAAGAGGCGCCTGCTGGCGGGTGAAGCTGGTTTCGCCAGCGCCCGGCTGCGCGGCAGCAAGCTCGGCAAGGGCTTCCGCCTTGTTGCGTTCGGTCAGCGTGCGGGTCAGCTCGTAATTGATGTCGAAATGGTCCTCGATCACGGCCTTGCCGCGCCCGGTGACGAAAATGAAATGCTCGATGCCGGCGGCCCGCGCCTCATCCACCACATGTTGGATCACGGGGCGATCCACCACGGTCAGCATCTCCTTGGGGATGGCCTTGGTGGCGGGCAGGAAACGCGTGCCGAGGCCTGCAACAGGAAAGACAGCCTTGCGGATGCGGCGGGTCATGGATGAGCTTGTCATGAGATGAGCCGGAGAGGTTGGCGCGCCATTGCGCAGGAATGAAAGGACAATGCCCCATAAACCAGAGAGATTGACGGGGCATCAAGGCTTTTGCGCTATCGCATCTGAAGATGAGATGAATTGAGGCGGCAGACCATGCTGCTTTTACTGGTTTTTATTGGGGGTGAAGATGAGTGTTCTGGTCACGGGCGGTGCAGGCTACATCGGCAGCCATATGGTGCTGGAGCTGGTGGAGCGCGGCGAAAAGGTCGTCGTGCTCGATGATCTTTCCACCGGAGCATGGTGGGTGCTGCCGCCTAATGTTGTCATGGTCAATGGCGATGTCTCGGATCAGGCGCTGGTCGAGAAGATCATCGCCGAGCATGGCGTCACGGCCATCGCCCATTTCGCCGCCAAGATCGTGGTGCCAGATTCCGTCACTGATCCGCTGGCTTATTATCATGGCAACACGGTCAAGACCCGCGCGCTGATCGAGAGCGCCGTGCGCGGCAGCGTGAAGCATTTCATCTTCTCCTCCACCGCCGCCGTCTATGGCGAGCCGCCCGAGGTGCCCATCAAGGAAGACACGCCGGCAGGCCCCATCAACCCCTATGGGCGCTCAAAGCTGATGAGCGAGTGGATGCTGGCAGACGCGGCAAGCGCCCATGGCTTTGGCTACGCGATCCTGCGCTATTTCAATGTCGCGGGCGCTGACCCCAAGGGTCGCTCCGGCCAGTGCTTCCCGCGCGCCACGCATCTGATCAAGGTGGCCGCGCAAGCCGCACTTGGCATGCGCGATGGGCTGGAAATGTTCGGCACGGATTACCCAACGCCAGACGGGACCTGCCTGCGCGATTACATTCAGGTCACGGATCTCGCCCGCGCCCATGTGCTGGCGCTGGACCATCTGCGCAAAGGCGGTGCCTCGCTCACCTGCAATTGCGGCTATGGCGAGGGCTATTCGGTCAGCCAGGTCATCGATGTGGTCAAGCGGGTCTCGGGCGTCGATTTCCCGGTGGCAATATCTCCCCGCCGCGCCGGAGACCCGGCCAGCCTCGTCGCATCCTCGGCGCGCATCCGCGAAACGCTGGGCTGGAAGCCCGCTTTCGATGACCTTGAGACCATCGTGGCACAGGCGCTGGAATGGGAAAAAAAGCTGATGATGCGCAATGCGGGATAGCATCCCCGTCATGCTCGGCCCTGTGCCGAGCATCCACGGTTTGAGAACGGTTCAGAAAAGACGTGGATGGCCGGGACAAGCCCGACCATGACGGTGGGGTTGATGCGAGGCTGCCCTCACATCTCGCGGCACGCCTTTTCCAGCCACTCGCGCACCTCGCCTGCCACCAGCGAGCCAATCTTGGCCAGTACCTCACCATGATAGGCGTTGAGCCACGCCATCTCGCCAGCATCAAGCAAGGCCGTATCGATGAGCGCGCGCTCATAGGGCGCGAAGGTGATGGTCTCGAAGCCGTACATCTCGCGCTCGGCCCCGGCGATCTCGCGCGTCTCGACGATGATCAGGTTTTCGATGCGGATGCCGTAATGCCCCTCGCGGTAATAGCCGGGCTCGTTCGAAAGGATCATGCCCGGCTCCAGCGGCGTGGTGCCAAGCTTGGAGAGGCGCTGTGGCCCCTCATGCACGGAGAGATAGCTGCCGACGCCGTGCCCGGTGCCATGATCGAAATCGAGGCCCGCCTCCCAGAGCGGCGCACGCGCGAACGCATCCAGCTGTGCGCCGGAAACGCCCTTGGGAAACACCGCTCGTGAGATGGCGATGTGCCCTTTGAGCACTCGCGTGTAACGGTCCATCATCTCGGGCGTTGGCTCGCCAATCGCGAGGGTGCGGGTGATGTCGGTGGTGCCAAACGGATATTGTCCACCTGAATCGATGAGATAAATCCCCGCTTCAATCACCCGGTTCGATTGCTCCGAGACGCGGTAATGCGGCAGGGCGGCGTTGGGCCCGGCTGCAGAGATCGAGCCAAAGGAGAGGTCCGCCAATTCACCTGTCGCCAGCCGCTCCTGCTCAAGCCGCAATGCAGCATCGATCTCTGTGAGCTTGCCCTTTGGCGCTTCCGCCGCAAGCCAGGCGAGAAACCGCGCCATCGCCGCACCATCAATCAAATGCGCCCGGCGCGCGCCCTCCAGTTCCACGGCGTTCTTCTTCGCCTTCATCAGAGCACACGGATCAGCACCGACATCCGCGATGCCGCCCGCTGCCTCTATGGCGGATTTCAGCGCTTCGCCCGCCGTGGTGCTTTCCAGCCGCACCTTGCCACCTTTGCCGGCAATCTCTGCGATCGCTGACATCATCGCCTCAGGCAGCGCAATGTCCGCCAGTGGGCCAATGGCATCGCCGGCCTCGTTGGTCATCTTCGCAGGATCAAGAAACAGCATCGGGCGGCCCTCGCGCGGGATCAGCGCATAGCCCAGCGGCAGCGGGGTATGGCCGACATCTCCGCCACGCAAATTGAACGCCCACGCCATGTTGTGCGGATCGGAGATCACCAGCGCGTCTAACTTCGCCTTGGCGAGCGACTCGCGGATGCGTGCAAGCTTTGTCTCGGAAGCCTCTCCCGCCAGATCAAGCCCATGCGGGCGGATCAGCGCAGCGGGTGGCTGTGGCCTGTCATCCCAGATCGCATCCACAGGATTGCTGGCAACCGCCGCCAGACTGCCGCCAGCCTTCTCGGCAGCAGCTTTCAGGCGCTTCACCTGATCGGGCGTATGCAGCCACGGGTCAAACCCGAGCTTGCCCCCCGCAGGCAGGTTGGCCTCGATCCATCCCTCCGCGCTCATCTCCTCCATCTTCACCGGGGTGATGATGGCTTTGTCCGTCTGCTCATGCGACTGCAGCGTGTAGCGGCCATCAACAATCAGCGCGGCCTTGTCCATCAGAACAACCGCAGAGCCAGCCGAACCAGTGAAACCAGTGGCATAGGCCAATCGCGCGTCACATGCCGGCACGTACTCGCCCTGATGCTGGTCAGCACGCGGAATAACGAACCCAGCCAGCCCCTGCCGCTGCAATTCTGTCCGCAGTGCAGCGACTCGCGGGGCGACATCACCCGGATCACCGGTTTCCGCGAAGCTCTGGAAGCGGCTTTGGAATGAAATTCCATTCATTGCGACGGGCCCCGCTGGTTTTTCAGGCAACGCGCCAAAGCTAGGCGCTGATTCAGCATCGGTCTAGCGCGCACAAAAATGAGTCATGTGCGATTTAAATCGCTTGATATGCGTAAAATAGCATCACATTAATTTTTTGTGACATACGCATGCGTTTTACGCATGACAAGCATGCCCCTTAACCCCTTTTCGCAGATGCGAGATGCCCCCAACTTAGTTCTCATAAGAAAACCAAGAGGAAGCGTCTGGTCCAACTTCCATCAGGAGAATGACCATGACTTATGCAGCAACACATGACCTCACAGGCTTCAGGACTCCTGAGGCAAACAAACACGTCAAATCCACAGTGCCCGCGACCAGCGCACCCACCAAGGGTTTCTTCGCACGCCTCTGTGAGGCCTTCATGGAATCACGTCAGCTTGCCGCGAATCGCGAGATAGCCAAGCACAGGCATCTTTTCGAGCGCATTGAGGCTGCCCGTGCGGACACAAGCGATCTCCCCTTCACCCGCAGCTGACACAGCCACCACAATCACAAGGAGAGCGACATCATGATCGCCACCATCACCAACGGCTTCAATGCCACACTCGACTTCTTCCGCTTCATGCTCGAAGTCTGGCGCGACGCACGTGCCATGCAGCACGAGGCAGAAGACCGCTACGGCCTGCTCGGCTTCTGAGCGGCAACATTGCCTTTGATAGCACCACTTATCGGCGCGGGCGGAAGCTCGCGCCGTTATGTTTGAGCACAAGCGTCGCCCAGCCTTCGCGCAAGGTCTTGCGCGCAAGGCTCAAGCCCATCTGCCGATACGCAAACGCCACCTGATTGACATCACTGGCGAGCAACCCGGAGAGGATCAGTGTGCCGCCAAGTGCCATCACCGATGAAATATCGCGCGCCAGCCGCATGAGGGGCCGCGCGAGGATGTTCGCCATCACCAGATCGAAATGGCCAATGCGCTTTGCCTCTTCATGGCGGATACCGGGGCCGACATAGAGCCGCATCAGCGGGCCGATGCCATTCAGCCCTGCATTGGCACGCGCCACGCGAATGGCCTCATCATCAATATCGCCCGCCACCACCATGCGCTTCACCTGCTTGGCATAGGCAAAGGCGAGGATGCCTGTGCCGGTGCCGACATCAAGTGCATGGCGCGGGCGACGGCGTTTGAGTTCATCGACAAGCGCCAGCAAACAACCCGCCGTGGTGCCATGATGGCCGGTGCCAAAGGCAAGCGCCGCCTCGATCTCGAGCCCGAGATCATTGGCGCGCAGATGATGCCGGTCATGGCTGCCATGCACCAGAATGCGCCCCGCCCGCACAGGCTTGAGGCCCGAAAGGCTCGCGCTCACCCAATCCTTCTGATTGACCTCTGTGTAAGCGCTATCAGGCACGCTCGCCCCAAGGATCGGCGTCAACAGCGCGCCGATCTCTTCGCGGTCCGGCTCCGATGCGAAATAGACCTCGACCTTCCAGGCGGGCTTCAACGTGCCATCCTCGACCTCGAAGGCCGAGACCGCCGTCTCGGTCGGGTCCAGCATCTCGCCGATGAGTTCGGTCAGCACCCGAGCCTTGGCCTCCGTGGTGGCCAGCGTGAGCACAGTGGATACGGCGTGGGGAATGAGGCCTTCGCGCATCTGAGTCCTGCTAACATAATGACGATAAATTGTTATGTATTTCGACTGACTGTCACATCACCATCAGGGAAGCGTCACATAGGATAAATACGAAGTGCGTCAACCTTAACAACAAGTTGGCGCTCTGATGCTTACGGCAGTCGATCGTAGCAATAGCACTGAAACTGGCACGTCGTCGTGGAGCAACACAGGCGGCACGACATTTTTCAGCGCTCTCACCCAAGCGCAGGGCCAACAGCAGCCAAGCATGGTGCGTTATGATTCTGCCTCATTCTCGGGGGAACCATCGGAAACAGAAGTACAACAGCCTGAAGCGGGCGTATCCGAGACTGACAACAGCTTTCTGCTGGCTCGTGGCTCGGGGTCGCCGACCGTCACCTCGGTCACCGATCGTGGCTGGGTGGGAAACCCTGAGACCGGCCGTGTCGTCTGGGTGCGCTACCGCTCGCTGAGCGATGGCTCCAATGACGTGCTTGTCTCGCAGGGCGCGCGCGGGACCGGCGCATCACTCTCTTTCCCCGGAGAGGTGGACATCGGCACGATCCGCGACAATCTCGGCAACTCCTCAACCAGCATCTATGCGCTTTCAACCTTCTCGCAGTCTGCTCTGGGCACATCCGGTGCATCACAAAGCGCTGCACGAAGTGCTGCATCATCCCCCACAGTCACCTCGGTCACCGATCGTGGCTGGGTGGGAAACCCCGAGACTGG
>JBOFIL010000489.1:0-2690 GCA_051650165.1 Allobosea sp. | reverse complement strand
CGAAAGGCGTCATCATCGGCAAGGCCGAGAAGAAGATGGGCCAGACAGGCTCTGCCACCAACACAGTGATTTTCGATAATGCGCGCGTGCCAACCTCAAGCCTGATGGGCCGCGAAAATGATGGCTTCCGGGTTGCAGTGGGCGAGCTTGCCGGCGGGCGCATTGGCATTGCGGCGGTCTCGCTGGGCCTTGCCCGCGCCGCGATGGAGGCAGCGAAATCCTATGCCAAGGAGCGCCGCCAGTTTGGGCAGGCCATCGCGGATTTTCAGGGCCTGCAATGGATGATCGCCGATCGCGAGCTGGACCTCCACGCAGCACGTCTGCTCATCCTCGATGCGGCGGCTAAGAAGGATCGCGGCGAGCCCTTCTCAAAAGAGGCGAGCATGGCCAAGCTCTTCGCCTCGGAAGCTGCGCATCGCTGCACGGACACCGCCATCCAGATCCATGGCGGGGCGGGTTATTGCAGCGATTATCCGGTGGAACGCCTGGCGCGCGACGCCCGCATCACACGCATCTATGAGGGCACATCCGAGGTCCAGCGGCTGATCATTGCGCGCGAGACGCTCAGGCAGGTGTGAGTTTGCGCTACTGCCGTCATGCTCGGCCTTGTGCCGAGCATCCACGTCTTTGGACCGGTTTAAAGAAGACGTGGATGGTCGGGCCAAGCCCGACCATGACGTCGAGGTGATAGCGACTTGCTTCACTGTCCCTTATCTCTCACGTCACAGAAATCGGATGGCTTCAGTCCACATATCAGCCTATCGCGGGATGAGACCTCGCGAGGCCAGCATGCCCGACCCACAAACCGCCACCACAGCGCCGCGCATGAGCGGCCTTGCCTGGGCGATGCTGATTGCTCTCTCTGTGCTCTGGGGCGGGTCGTTCCTCTTCGCCAAGGTGGCTGTCAGCGAATTGCCACCCTTCACCGTGGTGTGGCTGCGCGTGATGCTGGCGGCACTCGCACTTCACCTCGTGCTGCGCCTCGTGGGCCTCTCGATGAATGTTGGATGGGAACGCTGGCGGCAATTTTTCACCATGGGTTTCCTCAACAACATGGTGCCGTTCAGCCTGATCTTCTGGGGGCAGACGCAAATTGGCGCGGGGCTCGCCTCCATTCTCAACGCCACCACGCCGCTTTTCACGGTGCTGGTTGCGCATGTGCTGACGCGTGATGAGAGGGCGAGCGGATTGCGGCTTGCCGGCGTCATCGCGGGCTTTGCCGGCGTCGCCATGATGATGGGCCCGGATGCGCTGGCCGGCGCCTCAGCCAACCTATGGGCGCAGATCGCCTGTCTTGGCGCCGCGGTCTCCTATGCCTTTGCCGGCGTGTATGGCCGGCGCTTCAAGGGCCTGCCGCCACTCGTCACCGCCACCGGGCAGGTGAGCGCCTCGACGCTCATGATGCTGCCGGTGGTGCTGATCCATGACCGGATATGGGCGCTGCCCATGCCGTCCGCGCCGGTGGTGGTGTCGGTGATCGCACTGGCGCTGGCCTCGACCGCGCTCGCCTATATCCTGTTCTTCAACATCCTGAAGCGCGCCGGCGCGACCAACCTCTCGTTGGTGACGTTGCTGATCCCGGTCAGCGCGATCATGCTGGGTTGGAGCATACTGGGCGAGGCATTGCTGCCACGCCATTTTCTGGGCATGGCCGGCATTGCGCTTGGGCTGGCGCTGATCGATGGGCGGTTGTTCAGGCGCGGCTGACGCCGCTCAAACCGTGCCGTTATTTCCCGCAGGAAATCACGATGGGCATTTTGCCGGATGAATCCGCGCGCAGCACCGAGCCAGTGAAATCGGAGCGCTCTGCGACGCCATAGCTCATCGCTGTGCGGTAGCCATGGCTCTGGCACCATGTTTCCGCGACGCTTTTGCCGCAGCTGCGCTTCTCGGCAATGCAATCGGCAATGCCATAGCCATCATTGGCGGGCACGAGAAAGACACCCTCGCCAAGGCCCGCATTGCGCGGCGCGGCGGCCACATCGCCAGACATAATCGAGAAGGCGGCGCCCGCTGCCGCAAGGGCAACAATGGCGGCAAAGCCAACAAAAACGCGACGCATGGAAATCTCCGGAGTAACAACAGGCCCCGAAGTGCAAATTGATGTCATTGGCTTAAGCTTGCGTAAACTGAGAACGGAAATCGTATACTGCGCGCTCCCTTGCCGCTCATGTTGCACTGCGTCAAGACATGAAACGGGCGAACGCGCTTGACGTGGCGTTATGGTGCAGGCATGACACACCTATGACGACGCTTTTCGCTTTTTCCGGCATTTGCCGGATTTGCAAGATTTGCCGCTAGCTTCACAGCTGGCCGGCCCGTCTCGTCATTCCCTCAACAGGATCATGAGCAGCCAGCCAGCGGCGGGGCAACGCTTATTGCGTTCTGAAGGGGTTTGGACATGACTGAAAGACCGACACTCAGGCTCTACAACACGCTGACGAAGGTGAAAGAGGATTTCACCCCTCTCGATGCCGCCAACGTGCGCATGTATGTCTGCGGGCCGACGGTCTATGATTTTGCCCATATCGGCAACGCCCGCCCGGTCATCGTCTTCGATGTGCTGTTCCGGCTGCTGCGGCACATCTATGGCGAAAACCACGTCACCTATGCCCGCAACATCACGGATGTGGATGACAAGATCAACGAGCGCGCCGCGCGCGATTACCCGGGCTTGGCCCTGAACGAGG
>JBOFIL010000488.1:0-1206 GCA_051650165.1 Allobosea sp. | reverse complement strand
CGATTACCATGATGTCACGAAAAACCGCGATGGGCTGGAGAGCGATGTCGCCCGCCTGCAAGCGGCCGAAGCGTTGGTACTGCAATTCCCGACCTGGTGTTTCGGCCTGCCGGCGATGCTCAAGGGCTGGTGCGACCGCATTTTGATGCCGGGTGTGTCGTTCGATTTGTCGGACCCCGCCAATGTGAAGCCGATGCTGACAAACATTCGCCATGTCATCGGCATCTCGACCTATGGACGCCAGCGCTGGGTGGCGTGGTATGTGGGTGATCCGCCGCGCAAGATCATCACACGCTATTTCCCGCGCCTCGCGCCCAAGGCGAAGGTGGAATACCACGCGCTCTATCACATGAATGTCGCAACGCTGGACCAGCGAAAAGGATTCATTGCGAAGGTGGCGGCGCGCTTCCGCAAGCTCTAGGATACCTCCATGAAGCTCGCTGCCCTCCAGATGAATTCGGTCTCCAGTGTCGCCGCCAATATCGCGCAAGCGACGCAGCTGGTCGAGCGCGCGGCGGGCGATGAGGGCGCGGATTGGCTGTGTCTGCCCGAGCATTGGAACTGGGCGGGCGGCGGAACAGCTGAAAAACTCGCGAATGCCGATGTGCCGCGTGGGGTGGCCTATGCCGCCATGCAGGCGCTGGCGGCCCGGCACAAGATCTGGCTTCATGCCGGGTCTCTGTTGGAGCGGGTATCTGGCGAAGATAAGGTCTGGAATGTGACCTATGCCTTTGATCGGCAGGGCCGCGAGGTGGCGCGCTATGCCAAGATCCACCTGTTCGACATCACCGCGCCGGACGGCATGGTCTATGCCGAAAGCGCCACGGTGAAGCCGGGCCGCGAGGTCGTGACCTATGATTGCGAGGGCATCACCGTGGGCTGCGCCATCTGCTATGACCTTCGCTTCCCTGAACTGTTTCAGGTGCTTCGCAGCCAGGGTGCGCAGCTGATCGCGCTGCCCTCATCCTTCACGCTGCAAACCGGCAAGGACCATTGGGAGGTGCTGATCCGCGCCCGCGCCATCGAGACGCAGTGCTATATTGCTGCGCCCGGCCAGCATGGCAGCTTCATTGGCGCCAAGGGCGAGACGCGCCACACCTACGGCCATTCGCTGATTGCTGACCCATGGGGGCATGTCATCGCCAAGGCATCGGATGGGGTCGGTGTTGCCGCTGCGCGGTTGGACAAGGGCTTCCTCGAAAAATG
>JBOFIL010000487.1:0-16507 GCA_051650165.1 Allobosea sp. | reverse complement strand
TCAGATCAGCCGCTCGCGCAATGCTGTCATGGGTGCGGGCATCATTGCCTGGGTGGTCATGCCCGGCCTGTGGCTGATGGAACCATTCCACAAGGAAGTGCCACCTTCACCCGAGGCCGTGCTCAATACCCTGGTCTCTGCCATCGCGCTGTTTTTCAGCCTGATGACGACCATGATGGTGATGGGGCAGCGGAGCCGACTTTCGCAGGAGCGCCGGCAGATGCTGGCGCGCTCGCGCCTGATGCTGGAAAGTGTTGGTGATATTGTCGCCTGGTTTGATGCTGGCGGACGCCTGGCCTATGCCAACAAGGCGGCGGGCGCTGTGCTTCAGGCTGACGTGGACAATTTGCGCGATCATGGCTTTCTCGCCCGCGTTCATCTGGCAGACCGGCCGCTCTTTCTGAAGACCATCAGCGATGTCGCCCATGGCAGTGAGCCGGCCACGATCAGCTTTCGCGCCAACCCCTCCATTTCCGGCGGCGAGACCCGCTGGCTGGAAATGCGGCTGCAGCGCGTGGCGTCTGCCGTGTCGGGTGTTGACGAGGTCGCGGTGGTTGCCGTGATCCGCGACGAGACCGAACGCCGCCACATTGAGCATGAGCGCGAGAAGGCGCGGGCAGAGGCGCAGCACGCCAGCGAGCTGAAGGGGCGCTTTCTTGCCACCGTCAGCCACGAGCTGCGCACCCCGCTCAATGCCATTATCGGCTTTTCCGAAATGCTGGCGACCGAAGGCATGGTTGTGCCGGGCTCTGCCCAGCAGCGCGATTATGCCAAGATCATCCAGTCGTCCGGCGCGCATCTGCTCGAAATCGTCAACGCCTTGCTCGATTCGTCCAAGATCGAGAGCGGAGCCATGACCATCGAGCGCGATGTGGTCGATATGGGCCGGTTGATCAACGAGTGCTGCGATCTGCTCGACATGCGCTGCCAGAGCAAATCCGTGAAGCTGGAGCGGGTGATTGGTGAGGGGCTGCCGCAGATTATGGCTGACAGGCGCGCCATCAAGCAGGTGGTGATCAACCTGCTCTCGAATGCGCTGAAATTCACGCCCGAGAATGGCCGCATCACCTTGGCGCTGGTCCGCGACAAGGATGTGATGGACATCTCGATCTCTGATACCGGCATCGGCATCTCCGCCGAGGATCTGCCCAATCTCGGTACGCCATTTTATCAGGCGCGCTCGGCCTATGATCGCAGCCATGAAGGCACAGGCCTTGGCCTCTCCGTGGTGCGCGGCCTTGTTGGCCTGCATGGCGGTGAGATGAGCATCGAAAGCGCGCCGGGCGAAGGCACACGCGTCAGCATTCGCCTGCCAATTTCGGCGGAAGAAGGCACCAGCATCGATGCCGCCCGCATTGTCACCTTCGTTAAGCCGCCGCGCCGTCAGCTTGGGTTTGGCCAGGAAGCATCGGTGCCCGAGGCTCCAGCTCCCGAAACGGCACCGGCAAGGCTATCTGCCTGATGGTGAGACCCAAAGCCTACGCCTGACACGCATTGCAAGAACCCTTCTGGCCTGAAACAGCTCGAGTCCAATCCATGACGGATATAGCTCTCACACTTCCTGCCCGCGCCCGCACAGCCGCCACGCGCAAATCCAGCCCGGTTTCCGGGGCACATGGCGCAGGTTCCGCGCTTGGGTTCATCGCTGGCGGCGTTGGAAAAATGGTCAAACGCATGGCGCGCCGGCCCATGCGGGCATTGGTGCAGCTTGGTGTGGTCGGCATTGGCGGCTTGATCATCGTCAATGCCCTGAGCCTGCAGACCGCGCGCCACCCCGCCCTTACGGCTGCCCGCTCGCAAGGCAGCACGGCTGATATGGTTTCGGACCGCCCGTCCTTTGATCGCCCGCCCTTGCCGCCGGTTCGCCCGGTTGAGCTTGCGGCTGCCTTGCCAACAACAACGCCGCCCAGCCGCGAGATGGCTGCTGCGCCTGTGCGCTCTCAAGCTCCCGCACCTGCTGCGTCTGGCGCCCGCAATGGGGATCCGATCGGCGATCTGCTGCGCGGAGAGGCTCCACGAAATGACGCCCAATCCCGCGAGCCGGCAAGGCCTGTCATGGCGGCACAGCGCGCTTTGGCGAGGCTGGGCTATACGCAGGTCAAGCCTGATGGCGTGGCGGGCGAGGCAACCAAATCCGCCATTGAGCGCTTCGAGCGCGAGCGTAAATTGCCCGTCACTGGCCAGCTCAACCCGCGCACAATGCGCGAACTGGCCGCCGCCAGTGGCATGAAGCTCGATTGAGCGATGACAGGCCGGGGGTCGCCGCCGGCGCGTCTGCGCAGTGATTTCTGGGCCAGTGCTTACCTGCGGCTGTGTAATGGTCTGAACCGGCCTGCGACCCTGCGCCGGCGTGGCTCAGCTGAGGCTGGCGCGATCTTCATTGTGCTCGATCAGCTGGATGGCAGGCAGGTGCTTTATGGCCCCGCGCCGCAATCACTGGCTGATGAGACCGGCGAGCGACTCTTCGTGAAGACGCTTGAGGGCGATGCGTTGGCTATTATGGACAGGTTGGCGCGCGAGCTGAAGTTCGACCCGGACCTCTGGATCATCGACATCGAGGCGCGCGATGGCGACCCGCATCTGCCGCTGGCAAAGGAAACCTAGCTGACCAGAGGTGTTCAGCCCGCCAACAGACGCCTTGCGGCCTCTTGCGGCGACATTGGGCGGCGATCCGCAGCATTGCCGGTTTGTGCACCACCCTGGCGCTGCGGCGTGCTGGAAGGATCCGCCGCCGGCACATGCTGGCCAGCGCGCTGTGCGGAAGATGCGATCTGGGTGCCGCCAATCGCCCTGACAAGCCGGGCCGCCACAGCGGCGCTGGTCTGGCGTGCCATGTCTGCCAGCGCGAAAATCGTCTCGACTGAACAGGCTGGCTCATCGGCAAGCCGGAGCGCAAACCGCACGGCATCCTCGTCATTGCCGCCAATCGCGACAATGCACAGCCCCGCAAGCTTGCGGCTGTCATCAAGGGTGATGCGCGCTGCAAATTCCGGCGAGCCGCCCACCACATCCGAGAGCGCCAGGAATGCGCCGGTGCGATCTGTTGCGGAAAGATCAAGGATGCGCTCAAGCGCGGCGCGCTGCCGTGCATCTGCCTGCAGGCGCGGGCGTGAGCGATCAAGATGGCCAAGGCCGCTCAGCATCAGCGATTGCTGCACGGGTGTTGCGAGCAGAAAGAAAGCCGCCTGGGCAGCAGGCCCAAGGGCCGGATCGGCGAGAATGGCGCGGGCGAGAGCATCATCGCCGCGCATCATTGCCAGCCTCGCCTCATCGATACGCATTTCGGGTGATTGATTGGCCAGCACGGCATCATCCTGCTGGATGTCCGCGCTCACCTCGTCCGCCATCACCTCAACTGGTGCTTGGAGCGCAATGGCCGTCGGGGCACCCTCTGTATGCGTGTTGCGCGGCTGCGCAACAGTGGCCTCGGCCACAAGAGGTTGCTCCGGCAGCAGTTCGGTCATGATCTGGTCGACCATCGGATCGGCTTCGCGCCGGGCCTTGCGTTCAAACATGGCAGCAGCGCCGGGCTGGCGCAGGATCAGCGCAGATTTCAGCTCAGGCGGCGTTTGGGGCCAGGCGGCTAGTTTCTGGGTGATGATGGCGGTGTCGCGCTCGCTCAGCTTGGGCAGGGCAGCGGCGGCAAAAGCCAGAAAGCTGTCGAGATCGCTCCTGGTTGGCGCATCAAGCGCGACCATCAGGTCTGTGCGGACACGGAACGCCACCGATGTGAGATCAAGGCTGCCATCGCGCGCCAGCTCGGCCAGGGTCGCAAAGTCGCTGCTGGCAAGATTGGAAAGAGGCAACTTCGACATTCTGGCTACACTCGCGGTACGAAACATTGATTGGGGCGTTTAACGCGTGACGTGAGCAACTTACCGCCAACAGCGTTAGCAAGGCGTTAACCATGGCAATGCCTCATAGGCACGCACAATGCGCCGCGCATGTCCTTGGCGTGGCTGGTGCAAGGCAAGCAAGGAGGAGTGGCATGGGCGTTTTGATCTATCTGCCAGAGCGGCCAGAGGCTCCGCGCAGTGTTGCGGCGGCGAAGCATCAGGAGGCGCAAATCATGTTTTTCACGGGTGTGCGTTACATGCGCCATGAAGATGCGAGCCATGAAGATACGCGTCACGAAGATGCGCAGTATTCGCAGGCGCAGACTGCGGCTCAAGGTGCTTCCAGCCATACGCCGCGCCCGCGCCGCCGCCGCGGCTGATCAGCCATGTTGCCCGCCAAGCGCCGCCAGGACATCGCTCCGGCCGCCCTCTTCATGGCGTTGGCACAACTCCTGACGGCCTGCGCCGAGACCGGCGATCTGGGCCGCCCGCGAAACTCTGTGTGGAACAATGTGATCTTGCCCACGACAGGCTACGCGACCGCGCATCTGCCGCGCGAAGAGATCTCGACATTTCACCTCACCGATGACGAAATTCGCCTGCGTGACCGGGCCTATCGCTTCACCGCCCCCCCAGAGGGCGCACGCGGCCTGCTGAATGGCTATCTTGTTCCGGGCCAGGGCCATGATTCCACCGCCTATTTTGCTGGTCTGATGCGCGAATTCGGCCGCTCGCAGGTGCCGAGCTATCGCCGCCTCAGCGATGATGCTAGTGCCGACCGCGAATTGATCATGCCGCTGCGAACAGTGGCGGGCCGGGTCGCCTCGATGGATGAGGTGCGCCTTCGCGCGGCCCGGCTTTCGCCAGAGATCAGCCGTGAGCGCAGCCGTGAGGCCGATATTCGCGCCGGGGAAAACCGCGAGGTGATCGAGCGCGTGCGTGAACGCCTGCGCTATCGCTCCGCCGCCTATCGCTATGCGCTCGACAATCTGGTGGTCGAGGTGCCTTCGCGCGAAGCAATCCATGCCGAGCGCGCACTGCTTGCACTTGAAGCCGAGCAGCGTCTGCTGGATCGCATTCCTGTGCCACAGCCAACACAGTGTGATTCGTGCGAGAATATTCCGGGCTCCATCGCCGGAAAGAACTTCGTCTCGGGCAAATCGCGGCAGATCGAATCATCCACACCTGCAGCGGGCGCGCGCGTCTTCAGCCCGCCGGTGACCGCAAAACATTGAGCTCGGCCCTCAGCCAGCTTTAGTCCGCTGCGCCGCAGGAGACATCACCGACCAGCGCCTCGGCCTCTGCGCGATCAGACGGGCGCCGTGCCAGTGCCCGCGCCAGCACAATGCCCTGTGGGCGCGCGAGCGTGACACGCAATTCCCGGCTGGTGGAGCCATCATCATCGCGCCCGATTCGGTCCGCCAGCTGTGCGGGCGTCAGGATGACGATTTCCAGGTTGCCACGGATCGCCGCGCGGTCGGTGATGGCATAGCTCACGCCGCCGCCACGCGGGTGGATCGAAAGCGCCAGCGGCGCGGTGCCGGCACGTGCCACAACCCTGAGCGGACCCTCCGTGAGATCATAG
Source organism: Allobosea sp. (assembly GCA_051650165.1). GTDB lineage: Bacteria > Pseudomonadota > Alphaproteobacteria > Rhizobiales > Beijerinckiaceae > Allobosea. Next base: position 11,086 of record JBOFIL010000487.1, on the reverse strand, counting down.
CCGCAGGAGGCAATCACAGTGGCCGGGTCGAGATCGACAATCGCGGGCTCGCCCGGCGCTACCATGATGCGCTCGGCCTTGCCGTCCGCGCCGGTCTCGGCAAAGCGTGAGACGGCATCACTGCGGGCAAGCCACGGAACCATCAGGATGGTGGCGATATGCACCATGCCGCCCAGCACCAGCCCGCAGAGTGTCAGGTAGACAAAGCGCTTGCTTGCCCTGCCAATGCGTTCGGAGAGGCTCGGGAGCGGCCGGCGTTGCAGCTGCCAGATGACGGGCTCGCCCTGGCTTGGGGAGGCATGGCGGTTCACTGGCAGCCCACCCTGCGAATTTGCGGCAGGTCTCGCGCCTGCAGCTCGCGCGCCGTGCCGGATACGGGCGTATCGTAGAGCCGCAGCAACACCCGGAATGCGCCAATATCGGGCAGCGGCAGCCAATCGCCGGGCGCGGGTGTCTGCGACAGCGTGATTTTCACAGCCCCCTGCTCGTTTCGGGTCAGCTCTGCATCCGAGTAGCCGATGCGGTCCGCAGGGCCTGCACTGATCGGGTCATTCGAGCGGGCGAGCGTCAAGGTCCAGCCACGCGAAGGCGGCACAGTGCCCGAAATTTCGTAATCACAGCTGCTGTCCAGCCGGCGACCTGCATCATCTGCATAGGCGGTGAGGGATAGCCCCTCGCCAAGGCCGAGCGGCAGATGCGTGCGCTGGGTCATGATGGCGCGGGCATAGGCATCGGCATCAGGCGCATAGGCGCGCGGGCTTGTCTCCCATGGCCCGGCCTGGACCTTCTGGAAGGGGATGCGCTCGCCCAATGTCGCCCAGGCGGAGCCAAGGCCAACAATAGCTGCGAGCGCCAGAACATAGCCAAGCTCAACAACACGCATGCGGTGATGCTTAGCCTGTCTGATGATCAATGGGGAGAGGGCTGCTCAGCCCTGCGCCATGTATTGGCGCACCTTGGCGCAATAGGCGCGGTTGGCGCTGTTCATGCGCGTTGCGCCATGACCGCTCTGATAGCGCATGACTGTGCCGCAAATATCGCCGCCGGCAGCGCGGTAAGCCTGCGCCAGATACTTCATGCCGTAGCGCATGTTGGTTTCAGCATCGAGCAGGCCCGCGGCCCCGCCGGTATAGCCGATGCCGCGCGCGGTCTGGAGCCTGATCTGCATCAGCCCGTAATTGCCGGCATTGTAGGCGCGGGGATTGTAGCGGCTCTCAACCTTGATCACGGCATCTGCGAGTTTTGCAGGCACATTGTGCTGTGCGGCATGATGCGCGGCCCGCGCGCGAATGCCCGCTGGGGCGACGTCAGCCTTGGCGGCTCGTGTGCTGGATGTTGCGGGTTTCGGGGCAGGCGCGGCGGCGCGGCTGGCAGCAGGCGTGAATGAGAATATCGAACTGGATTGTTCATCAAACTGGATTGGCCTGTTTTCGTTTGCCGTAACAGGCAATATCAGCATTGATGCAGAAATGGCTGAGGCAATTGCAACAGAAATACATTGTCGGGCGCACAACATGGCGGGTTCCTTCGATGCGGTGTGTGGGGATGTGCGCTGGATGACGCCGTAATGCGGCGAGAAAAAGGCTCACGCGTGAGGCGCGGTGCCTTTTAGATGAATGAAATATCAGATTATTGCCTGATCGCGTACCAGGGAATTGTGTTCAACTATGCTCCAGGGCAGATCACCTGACAGTGCTGCGCCGCCCTGCATCGGCCTGCGGGGTGGGTTGGAGCGTACCGCGCCCGCCGCTGATCTCGACAGACCGGAATGATGTGCCGAGGCTCGACACCACCTCGAAGGTGCGGCGCGACATATAGCCGGCCTGCGCCACGGGCTTGATGCCACCGGGCGGGACGGGTGCATTGGCGATGAGCGCAGGCTTGGGCGCAGCCGGATCAGGCTGCACGCCGGGGATGGGCTTCAGCTCCAGTCCCTGATGGGCAAAACCCATGATTTCCTTCCAGGTCATGGCCGGTAGCGAGCCACCAGTCATGTTGTTGCTCTCCGTCGAGTCATCATTGCCGAACCAGACGCCCGCGACGAGATTGCCGGTATAGCCCACATACCAGGCATCCTTGTAGCCATTGGTCGTGCCAGTCTTGCCAGCAGAAATGGGCTCGATGGCCGCGCGTCGTCCGGTGCCTTCTGTCGGCACTTTCGAGAGCATGAAGTTGATGTCCTGCGCCACGGAGCTGGTGAGCACCTGCGCCGGCGGCGGGGCATTCTCGGCCTCGCGCCAGATCATGTCGCCTTGTGAATTGCGCACCTCGACACCGACATAGGGCTTTGCCCGCTTGCCGCCGCTGGCAAACACCGCATAGCCGGCGGTCATGTCGAGCACGGTGACTTCCGCAGCACCAATCGGCAGCGAGACCGTATCTACCAGCGGCGTGGTCAGCCCCATGGCGCGGCACATCTCGACGATCTTCATCCGCCCGATTTTGGCAGCGCGCGCCACATGGCTCTCACCCAATGCCTGCCCGATCCTGATCGACATCTGCACGGGGATCGTATTGATCGATTTTGCCAATGCCACCGTCAGCGGCATCGAGCCGGCAAAGCTGCGACCATAATTGTTGGGGCACCAGTTGCCGATGCACACGCCGGTGTCTGTCACCACCGTGGCCGGCTTGTAGAGCCCGGCCTGCATGGCTGCGGCATAAACGAAGGGCTTGAAGGAAGAGCCTGGCTGGCGCTGGCCATCGGTCGCGCGGTTGAACTGGCTTGCGCCATAATCGCGCCCGCCCACCATGGCGCGCACCGCGCCGTCAGGCTCCATCACCACGGCAGCGGCATTGTTCGCGCCATAATTGCGGCCATGTTCGCGCAGGATCTGGCTCACGGCCTCGTCGGCGCGCTTCTGGATGGCGGGGTCATGCGGGGTCTTGACCGTGACCACACGGTCCTGGCCCAGCTTGCCCTCATTGGCCATGCGCTGAACTTCGGTGAAGGCCCAGTCGAGATAATAATCCGGATGGGCCTCGCGCTTGCGGTCGATTGGTGCGGCAGGGTTGCGCCTTGCGGCATCGACCTGGCCGACAGTCATGAAGCCTGCCTCGACCATGTTCGATAGCACATCACTGGCGCGTGCACGCGCTGCCGGCAGATTGACGTGCGGCGCATAGCGCGTCGGGGCCTTGAACAGCCCGGCGAGCATGGCCGCTTCCGCCACCGTGACATCGCGTGCGGATTTGCCGAAATAATACTCCGCCGCGGCCTGCACACCAAAAGCTCCGCCGCCCATGTACGCGCGGTCAAGATAGAGCTTGAGAATCTCGGCTTTGGAGAGGCGGTATTCCAGCCAGATGGCAAGGAAGGCCTCTTCGATCTTGCGCTCCAGCGTGCGTTCATTGGTCAGGAAGAGGTTCTTGGCGAGCTGCTGAGTCAGCGAGGAGCCGCCCTGCACCACGCCAGACGCCTTCGCGTTGACGCTGAGCGCGCGCATGGTGCCGATCACGTCAACGCCGTAGTGGTCGTAAAAGCGGCGATCTTCCGTGGCGAGCACGGCCTTGATCAGGTGATCCGGCAGCTCTTCGAGTTTCAGCGAGTCATCATGGCGAATGCCGCGCTTGCCGATTTCGTTGCCGTAGCGATCGAGGAAGGTGACAGCGAGCTGCTGCTGGCGGATGACCTCTTCGCGCCCCTCGCGGAAGGAGGGCAGGGCAAGGGTGAGAATGACAACAGCACCGGCCGTGCCAAGCGTGAAAGCTTCTCCCAAAAACTCAGCCGCGAGGCGTTTTCCGCCGGTCACCGAGAGCTTGTCCATCGTGGAGCGGAAGCGCTCATAGCGCTCGCCTGCACGGGATTGGGCCTCATGCAGCGAGGAATCGACGCGCGAATCAACATCAAGCGCAAAGCGCTTGAGCCGCCCCCGCCATGTTCTGCGCTTGAACTCCATGCTCACTCCAGAGGCTTGATGCAGCGAACTGCCCAGCCTTAATCAAACCTTACCATGCTCTATCATCCCACGCATGACCAACCGTCAAGGCTGGCATGGCGAGAAGGTGAATTCCGATCCGGCACATAAACCGTGCCATCACGGCGCATCAACGCCCATTTCGGAACGCTCTTCGCCTTGTAACAAGAGACAACGCAAACATCTGGCCAGCCTGCAAGCAAGACAGGCCGCTTCAATCCGATTACAAGCGCCTCATGGCCAACGGCAAGACCACGCATCATCACGATCAGAACAGGCCGCCTTTCTGGCGCGAGAAATCGCTGGAGCAGATGAGCGACGCCGAATGGGAATCGCTCTGCGATGGCTGCGGGCGCTGCTGCCTCGTCAAGCTGGAGGATGAGGACACGGGCCGCATCCACGCCACCAGTGTCGGTTGTCGGCTGTTCGATGCCCAATCCTGTCGCTGCACCGATTATGCGGACCGCGCCTCGCTTGTGCCGGACTGCGTGACGTTGACGCCAGAGGCGGTGCGCACGCTGACATGGCTGCCGCCAAGCTGCGCCTATCGCCTCCTGGCCGAGGGCAAGGAGCTTTACTGGTGGCATCCGCTGGTCTCGGGCGACCCGGCAACGGTGGTCGAGGCTGGCGTCTCGGTGAAGGGCAGGGTCAGCGCGATGGAGGATGATGTGCCGCTCGATGAGTTGCAGGAGCATCTGGCCAACTGGCCGCTGCGGATGCCGCGCAAGGCGCGGGCAGTCAGATGAGCCGTGCTAGCCCGGCATTTACGCTTTGGCGCTAATGCTGAGGTGAGCCGGGGTGGCGCGAGGGCCCGATGCAGCAGAATGCGTTCAACCAGATTGTGTCCATCCAGATTTTGCGGGCCGTGGCAGCGCTCGCCATTGTGGTGCTGCACGCGTTCCACGATGCTGGCCAGATCGCGATGCGGGCCGGGCAAAGCTTCAAGGCACCCGTGCTGCCGCTAGGCGCAGGCGTGGATCTGTTCTTCGTGATCTCGGGCTTCGTGATGGTGGTCGCTTCGAAGCGCCTGTTCGGCCAGCCTGATGGCAGCCGGCTTTTCCTGGGCCGGCGCGTGGCGCGCATCGCCCCGATCTACTGGGTCGTGACCAGCGCGTTTCTTCTCATCATGCTGTTGCGCCCCGGCGTGCTCAATTCCGAAGCGCCGACCTTGGCCGAAATCGCCAAATCCTACCTGTTTATCCCCTACCATAAGTCAGCCGATGGCCTCATGCAGCCGATCTACAAGCTTGGCTGGACGCTGAATTACGAGATGTTCTTCTATCTCGCCTTTGCTGTCGCGGTGATGTTCACAGCCACGCGCGCCGTCGTGGGCATGACGGTTGTGTTTCTCGCGCTGGTGGGCCTCGGCCTCTGGTTCAAGCCGGCGCCGGGCGCATTCGCCTTCTGGACGCAGGCCATCATTCTCGAATTCATCGCCGGCATGTGGATTGGCCTTGCCTGGGTGAAGGGCGTGCGGATCGGGCCAATCATTGCTGCTGCGCTGGCATTTGCCGCGCTGGCGATCCTTGCCCTGACTGACCCCAACGCAGTGGATTTCGCCGGTTTGCAACGGCTCTGGCGCTGGGGCCTGCCGGCAGCGCTGATCATCGCGGCGGCAGCATTATTGCCCATGCCGAGACTGGATGCCTCGCCGGTGATGGCGGGTCTGGCCCGGCTGGGCGATGCGTCTTACGCGCTCTATCTGTGCCACCCCTTCGTACTGCGCGCGCTGACGATTGCGTGGGAGAAGGCCGGCCTTGGTTCGAGCCTCAGCCCCACTCTCGCTCCCTGGGCCTATGTTCTGACAGCCTCTGTGCTCGCCACAGTTGTTTCACTGCCGATCTATGCGCTGTTCGAAAAACCGGTGACGGCCCGCGTGCAGGGCTGGCTGGGCGTCGGCAAGCGCAGCTGAGCTGTCTGAGTTAACCAGCCATTCACCATAGTGCCAACAGCGCCGCTTGAAGCCCCATCATTGGCCCCGGTCTCGCGACCTGAAGCGTGACGGCGGCGGCGCTGTCCCATCCCGGGACATTCGCCCATCCGCTGTCCCGAACAGGAGCGGCGGCGATGACGAATGCGGCAGGAAATACCTTTATCTGGAACCAGAACAACGCAGCGCAGGGCGAAATGCCGGCTCTGCCGCAGCTTTCGAACCCGCATGAGGTGGCTGAGCGCCTGTTCGCTGAACTTGGCCTTGATCGTTATCTCGAGAAGCGTGCCGCGAAGCAGACTTCCTTGATCGAGACGCTCAACACGTTTGCTGATGAAACTGCCGAAGAGGTGCCGGCGGCCGCAAGCGAACAAGCTCCCGCCCAAGACACTGCCTCGGCTAAAGACGCAATTGGCACTGTTTATGTGGCAACTGAAGCCGATCTGGACGCCACATCCGGTGAAGATGGCTATTTCATCGAAGTGCCATTCATGACCGATGAGACCTACGAACAGGAAGGCACATGGCTGGCGGACAAGGCCGATATGCCAATCGCGGATATGCCAATGCAGGGCGAGGCAGATGCCAGCTGGCTTGGCGTCGATCCTTCAGCGCCGCGCGAATGGACGGCGCAGGATCTGATGATGTTGATCTACCACGATCGCAGCCATGTCTCGGATGCCGCAGCGCAGCTTGCCGACCTGCCGGAGTATGACGCCTATGGCGAGGCTGATGCCGATGAGGACTACGCTGACGCCGCCTGATCGTGGCATTCTGGGTGTCGCGGTTCAGGCCATTGCATGTGACGTCGGCTTTCATATCTGCGGCGCTCATTGCGCATTCATCTGGATTTGGGCATAGGTGCGGCCATCTCGCAGTTGCGAAAGGTTGCAACTGAAACGGTCTGGTTCGCGGTTTCGAACCTGTGGCATGGATGAGTGGCGATGACGGCACAAAAATGGGTCTACAGCTTCGGTGATGGCAAGGCCGAGGGCGAAGCTGGCATGAAGAACCTGCTTGGCGGCAAGGGTGCGAACCTTGCCGAGATGTCGAATCTGGGCCTGCCCGTGCCGCCCGGCTTCACCATCACCACGGCAGTCTGCACCGCCTATTACGACCATGACCGCGCGTATCCTCCTGGCCTCAAGGCCGAGGTCGTGGCTGCGCTGGCGCAGATCGGCAAGCTGACTGGCAAGGTCTTTGGTGACGCCGCCAACCCGCTGCTGGTCTCGGTGCGCTCTGGCGCGCGGGCCTCCATGCCGGGCATGATGGACACGGTGCTCAACCTTGGCCTCAACGATGTCACGGTCGAGGCGATTGCCCGCAATGCCGGCGATCCGCGCTTTGCCTTCGATTCCTATCGCCGCTTCATCACCATGTATTCCGGCGTTGTGCTCGGCGTGGAGCATCATCATTTCGAGGAGGCGCTCGAAGACTACAAGGAGCGCAAGGATCTGTCGCTCGATACCGACCTCTCCGCAGATGACTGGAAGCATCTTGTCACGCACTACAAGGGCATCGTGAAGCGCGAGCTTGGCCGCGATTTCCCGCAGGATGCGAATGAACAGCTTTGGGGCGCGATCGGGGCGGTGTTTGCCTCCTGGATGAACCCGCGCGCCAACAAATACCGCGAGCTGAACGACATACCGGCAAGCTGGGGCACGGCGGTCAATGTCCAGTCCATGGTGTTCGGCAATATGGGCGAGACATCGGCCACGGGCGTTGCCTTCACCCGCAACCCCTCCACGGGCGAGAACAAGCTCTATGGCGAGTTCCTGATCAATGCGCAGGGCGAGGATGTGGTGGCCGGCATCCGCACCCCGCAGGATTTGACGGAAGCGGCGCGCATTGCGTCTGGCTCAACCAAGCCATCGCTTGAAACAGCCCTGCCGCAGGCATTCAACGAGTTTGTCCGCGTCAGCCAGCTGCTGGAGAAGCACTACCGCGACATGCAGGATCTCGAATTCACCATCGAGACCGGCAAGCTCTGGATGCTCCAGACCCGCTCCGGCAAGCGCACCACCAAGGCGGCGCTGCGGATTGCTGTCGAGATGGCGGCGGCGGGCGTGATCACGCAGCACGAGGCTGTCGCCCGCATCGAGCCCGGCGCGCTGGACCAGTTGCTTCACCCCACCATCGACCCCAAGGCTGCACGGCGCATCATCGCCACCGGCCTGCCGGCATCGCCGGGCGCGGCGGCTGGCGAGGTGGTGTTCTCATCGGAGGCTGCCGAGACGCTCAAGAAAGCCGGGCGTAAGTGCATTCTCGTGCGGGTAGAGACCTCGCCTGAGGACATTCACGGCATGCACGCTGCCGAAGGAATTCTCACCACGCGCGGCGGTATGACCAGCCACGCGGCAGTGGTGGCGCGCGGCATGGGCAAGCCATGCGTTTCGGGCGCCGGCACCATCCGGGTCGATTATGCCAAGGGCGAGTTCGTGGTGGGCACACAAACCATCCGCGAGAGTGATTTCATCACGGTAGATGGCACCACGGGCCAGGTGATGCTGGGCGAGGTCAAGATGGTGCAGCCGGAGCTTTCCGGCGAATTCGCCACGCTGATGGGCTGGGCCGATGGCATTCGCCGGCTGAAAATCCGCGCCAATGCCGAGACGCCACTGGATGCCCGCACGGCACGCAGCTTCGGCGCGGAAGGCATCGGCCTGTGCCGCACCGAGCATATGTTCTTTGATGCTGACCGCATCATCGCCATGCGCGAGATGATCCTCTCCGAGAGCATCGAGGGCCGCCGCACCGCGCTTGCCAAGCTCCTGCCAATGCAGCGCGCTGATTTTGTCGAGCTGTTCTCGATCATGCACGGCTTGCCGGTGACAATCCGCCTGCTAGATCCGCCGCTGCATGAATTCCTGCCGCACACGGAAGCGGAGATGGCGGAAGTGGCGAGCGCCATGGGTGCGCCCATCGAGAAGCTGAAGCGCCGCGCAGGCGAACTGCATGAGTTCAACCCGATGCTGGGCTTCCGGGGCGTTCGCCTTGCGATTGCATACCCCGAGATTGCCGAGATGCAGGCGCGGGCCATTTTCGAGGCGGCGGTGATCGCGGCAAAGCAAACCGGCCAGCCGGTGACGCCGGAGGTGATGGTGCCGCTGGTGATGACCAAGGCCGAGCTTGATCTGGTCAAAGGCCGGATCGATGCCATGGCCAAGGCTGTAAAGGCCGAGACGGGCGCGGATTTCGCCTATCAGGTCGGTACCATGATCGAGCTGCCGCGCGCCGCCTTGCGCGCTGCCGAGATCGCGGAAGCCGCCGAGTTCTTCTCGTTTGGCACCAACGACCTCACCCAGACCACCCTTGGCATCAGCCGTGATGATGCCGCGTCGTTCCTGGAGCCCTACAAGCAGAAGGGCATAATCCCCGCCGATCCGTTCGTGACCATCGATCAGGAAGGCGTCGGTGAGCTTGTGAGGCTGGCCGCCGAGCGCGGCAAGACAACACGCCCAGAGATCAAGCTCGGCATTTGCGGCGAGCATGGCGGCGATCCGGCCTCGATCCAGTTCTGCGAGGAAACAGGGCTCGATTATGTCTCCTGCTCGCCTTATCGTGTGCCCATCGCGCGCCTCGCTGCGGCACAGGCCGCCATCGGCAAGGTCAAGCGCAAGGAAGGCTGAGTGATGATGGATTTGGAAAAGCATACACGTGTGCTTGTTGCCGCTGCACTCATGGCGGCAACGCTGGCGGGCTGCGCCCTGAGCCCGCAGCAGCAGTCGGATCTCAAGCGCTATAATGATGCGCGCGATGCCCAGATGCTGGCCGGCAACAAGGACAGGCGCTGAGCCATGAGCAAAGAGCCAGTGGGCCAAGATCCGAAGCAGAAAGATCCGGTATTCGATGCCATCATGGGGCACAACCGCGTCATCATCATTATTGGCGGGTTGCTGGGCATTGCCACGGCCTTGGCTGCTTCCAAAGGGCTGATCCGGCCCGATTCCGCTATTCCCGCCTTTGGCTGGATCGTCTTCGGCCTGCTGGTCAGCGAACTCGCTTACGGCTGGCTCAAAAATGCCGCGCCCGCTCAGCTCATCTCGATGCCGGGTCGTATCCTCGCGCTCATCGCCGGCGTTGGCGTCGACATTATCGCCAAGGCGGCTTTTGGCGTGGGCTGAAGGCTGCTCGCTCCAGTCAGGAACGGGCGCTGCTCATGGCCGCGGTCGCAATTCCAGCACCCATGAGAAGTGCGCCGCCGGCCTTGTTGAAAATGCCTATGGCTCGCTCATTGCTGACGAAGCCGCGCGCTCGCGAAGCAACCAGCCCGTAGGTCAGCGCATTCGCAAAAGCCAGAACAAGAAACGTCACTTCGAAAATCAGCATTTGCGTGAAGAAATCTGCATTTGGGCTGATGAACTGAGGCAGGAAAGCCACGAAGAACGTGATGCTTTTGGGGTTGAGTGCTGTCACGAGCCAGGCATGCCCAACCATTTTGAATGTTGACGATGCATCTGTCTTGGGCTGCGCGCTGAATGAGCCGCCTGCGCGCCAAAGCTTGACCCCCAGCCAGATCAAATACGCAGCACCAAGGAGTTTGAGGACTGTGAACAGGGTCGCAGAAGCTGCAATCAATGCGCCAATCCCCAGCATGGAGAGCGTCATGGCAGTGAAATCACCAAGGGCGACACCTACCGCGCTTGGCAAAGCCGCGCGCCAGCCCTGACCCAGCCCATAGGAAATCACCAACAGGATTGTTGGCCCCGGAATCACCAGCAGCACCACCGATGCAGCCACAAATGCGAGCCAGATTTCGAATGACATGAGTGAGCTCCCAAACCCCAAATGGCCAGCAAATGGCCAGCAAATGGCCAGCAATTGGCCAGTCAGGGCAGATATTCTGCTCAAGTCAATCGCACCGTCTGTGGTTTGGTGAGAGACGGGCGCGCTCGCCTCTGTCTCCGGATGAAACTCTCCCCGTCATTCACCAAACGCATGGCGGCCTGTTCTGCTCGCTGTTCGCCGGCGAATAAAACACGCTGGCGCACATCTTCGCTTCATGCTACATTTCTTTTGCTCAAATAGAGCATAATAAAAGTATGACACATGAGGTACGTCGATGAGCGCTTCCCTGCCTGTGACGCGCAATGCCGCCAAGGCTGTTGCAGACAAAGCCGTTGCAGCGGACGCCGCAGCGAATTTTGTGCTGGCAGGGCGCAGCTCCGCCATGACCAACACGTCAATTGTGAAGCCCTCCATCGCGCGCAAAGCTGCTGCCCCCAGCCGCTTCAAGCCT